>DASWAK010000286.1:0-2327 GCA_036391175.1 Pseudolabrys sp. | reverse complement strand
CAACCTTGCCCGCTTCATACCATCAATTTAGCAACAATCGCGGCGCATAGCGCATTTGGCCGTATTGGTTCGCGCAGCGCAAAAAAAAATCCGCCGGGACTTGCACCCCGGCGGAGCCGCTTAAAATCGGTGGGCTATTTTAGCGCGGCGACGCCCGCCTCAGCCGCTTGGGCGTCGATCAAACCAGTCGGTGAGCCGCTGACCCCGATCGCGCCAATAATCTTGCCATCGACCACGATTGGAACGCCGCCAGCAGCGGCGACGACGCCGGGATACAACGTTGCCACGTAAGGATGGCCGGTTTCCATTTGGTCGAAAAGCGCCTTCGACGGACGCTTAAGGGTCGCCGAGGTTTGCGCTTTGCCGATAGCGATATTGATCGAAGCGGTGAGCACATCGTCGGTTTTTTCGAAATAGACCAGTTGCCCCGACGGGTTGACGATAGCAAAGGCGTAGTCGTACGGCGTCTTCTTTGCCTCGGCTACGGCCGCTGCGGCCACCTTTTTGGCCTGCTCGGTGGTGATCGGGGGACCGTAACGCGGTGGCGCTGGCGGCGGGGACGCGGCAGGCTGCTGTGCATATACTGCGGAGCCAAACAGCGCCGCGGTGAATGCCAAAGTCGTGATCAATGATAAACTTCGCATTTAGTTCCTCCAGGGATTTTTGGCCGGTCTCTGGGATTGCTCGCCCCGTTTCCCGGCGCAAAATTGCAAGCCCTACAGTTTATCGGGTGGCGCCGCCAACGACTATACGATGTCCGCTATTGGCCCAAAGCGGACATGTACTGCCGCACTGCACATGTCTGCTTTCGGGGGTAAAGCGGACATAACTTGTTGCGCCGCAAATGCCTGCTTTTGACCCATAGCGGACATTGGCACCTCTTCAAGTACCTCAGTTGGCGGGATACGATTGTCTCCATTCTGCGCCTTGGGGGCGACAATGCGACGGCGCGAGTTCATTACTCTCATCAGTGGTGCAGCCGCGTGGCCGTTTGCGGCAGGCGCGCAACACGGCGAGCGCATCCGACGTATTGGCGTGTTAATTGGCGGCGCCGAGGACGATCCGGAAACGAAGGTGCGCCTTGCAGCCTTTCGGCAGGGACTCGAAAAGCGGGGATGGTCCGAGGGCCGCAATGTACGGATCGAGACTAGCTTCGCAGGCGGCGACGTAAATAAGTATAGGCCGCTCGCGAAAGAGCTCGTTGCCACCAAGCCTGACGTCATCCTCGCGCAAACAACTCAGATTGCTGCCGCTCTGCAGCACGAAAACAGCGTGATACCAACTGTATTCGTCAGTGTCTCCGATCCCATCGGCTCGGGCTTCGTCGCGAGCCTTGCACGGCCAGGCGGAAACTTCACTGGCGTGCTGCAGTACGAAGCTAGCGTCGTCGGCAAGTGGCTGGCGATGCTGAAAGAGATGGCACCACATCTTGAACGCGTCGCGTTCGTCGCCAACCCGAAGATATCCCCATATGACTATTTCCTTCGCGCCGCAGAAGCCGCTGCCGCGTCGCTAGCACTCAAGGTAGTACCCAGCCCGGTCGGTTCAGCCACCGATATCAAGCGCGCAATCGATGCATTTGCGAGGGTGCCAAACGGGGGCTTGCTCCTGCCGCCTGACACTACCACGTTCACCCATCGCGATCTGATCATTGCGCTGGCGGCCGAGCACAAGTTACCCGCCGTTTACCCGTTTCATGTCTTTGTGGCGGAGGGTGGCTTGATGTCCTATGCGAATGACCAAGCCGACATGTTTAGGCTGGCGGCGTCCTATGTCGATCGCGTATTGCGCGGTGACAAACCTGCTGAACTCCCGGTACAGGCCCCGACGCAATTCGCGACGACTCTCAACCTGAGAACAGCGAAGACGCTTGGCCTTACCGTTCCGCCGGGGTTGCTGGTCGCAGCCGACGAGGTCATCGAATAGCGATGCAATTTGTTGCGGTGCATGAGTCCGCTATTGGCCCAAAGCGGACATCCCTCGTTGCACCGCACATGTCCGCTATTGGGGGTAAAGCGGACATGACGAAACGCAAATATCCGCTTTTGCAGTCGCAATTGGGAGTAAAGCGGACATGACTTGTTGCGCCGACCATGTCTACTTTTGACCCAAAGCGGACATCGGCTATCCTTGCAGCATGTCACTTCCAATGTGCTAGTCTGAGTTGGTACGATGCCTTGTCCTGAGCCTTGGGGGCGGACATGAGGCGACGGGAGTTCTTTTCATTTCTCGCTGGCGGCGCGATCGTATTGCCGTTTGCCGCGCACGCGCAACCGAAGCGGATGCCGGTCATTGGATTGCTCGGCAGTACATCAGCTGATGAATCC
>DASWAK010000285.1:0-1773 GCA_036391175.1 Pseudolabrys sp. | reverse complement strand
CACGGAGGACTAGATCGGCCTTCGCTAAGATTTATTCCCGACAGTCTTTCGCGAATGACTGCGCGATGCGATATACCCTAACGCCATGAAATTCCTCGATGAAGCCAAGGTTTATATTGCGTCCGGCGCGGGCGGGAACGGTTGTGTGTCGTTCCGGCGCGAAAAATTCATCGAGTTCGGCGGCCCGAACGGCGGCGATGGCGGCAAGGGCGGCAACGTCGTGGTGGAGGCGGTCACTGGCCTCAACACCTTGATCGACTACCGTTATCAGCAGCACTTCAAGGCGCAGCGCGGCGGAAATGGCATGGGCAAAGACCGCGCCGGCGCCAATGGCAAGGATGTGGTGCTGAAAGTGCCAGTCGGCACGCAAATCTATGAAGAAGACGGCAAGACGCTGATCGCGGATCTCACGCAGGTCGGCGAGCGCGTAACGATCTCCAAGGGCGGCAATGGCGGCTTCGGCAACGCGCATTTTAAGTCGTCTACCAATCGTGCACCGCGTCACGCCAATCCCGGCCAGCCGGGCGAGGAGCGCACCATCCGCTTGCGTTTGAAGCTGATTGCCGACGCCGGACTTATTGGCCTGCCGAATGCCGGCAAATCCACTTTCCTCGCCGCAGTCAGCGCGGCAAAGCCGAAGATCGCCGACTATCCATTCACCACGCTGCATCCGCAGCTGGGCGTGGTCGAAGTGGATGGACGCGAATTCGTGCTCGCCGACCTGCCCGGGCTAATCGAAGGCGCACACGAGGGGACAGGATTGGGCGACCGCTTCCTCGGTCATACAGAGCGCTGCCGCGTACTGTTGCATCTCGTGGACGGCACGGCGGAGAACGCAGGCACTGCCTACAAGATCGTGCGCGACGAACTGGAAGCCTACGGTCAAGGACTGACCGATAAACCGGAGATCGTTGCGCTTTCGAAATCTGACGCAATGACGCCGGAAGCAATTAAGACGCAAATCGCAAAGCTGAAAAAAGCCTGCAAGAAAACACCGCTGGTATTGTCGGCGCAGTCGGGCCAAGGCGTGCAGGAAGCGTTGCGCGCGCTCGCAGCCATCATCGAGAAATCGCGGAACAATCCGCAGCCGGAAGAGGTGCCGCAATATCTCTAGTAGGGGGGCTCAATACGATTTCGGCAGGCCGAGCACCTTTTCCGCAATGAAGCAGAGGATCAGCTGCGGACTGACCGGCGCAAGCCGGGCGATCATGATCTCGCGCAAATAGCGTTCGACATGAAATTCCTTGGCGTAGCCCATGCCACCATGCGTCATCACCGCCGCCTCGCACGCCGAGAAGGCCGCCTCGGCGCCGAGATATTTCGCAGCATTTGCTTCAGCGGCACAGGGCGCGCCACGATCGTAGAGCGAGGCCGCCTTGAACGCCATCAAGTTCGCGGCCTCGAGCTCCATCCAGCACCTCGCCAGAGGGTGCTGGATCGCCTGGTTCTGGCCGATTGGGCGTCCAAATACCCTGCGCTCGCCGGCGTAGGACGCGGCCTTGCGCAGCGCGGCACGGCCGAGACCGACAGCCTCCGCTGCAATCAGAATGCGCTCGGCGTTCATGCCGTGCAGGATGTATTCGAAGCCTCGGCCCTCTTCGCCGATGCGGTCCGCCGCCGGCACCGGTAGCGCCTCGATGAACAGCTCGTTGGAGTCGACCGCATGTCGCCCCATCTTGGCTATTTCGCGCACATCGATATGGTTACGGTCGAGCATGGTATAGAACAGGCTCAAGCCTTCCGTTCTCCGCTTGACGTTTTCGAGCGGGGTAG
>DASWAK010000284.1:0-7243 GCA_036391175.1 Pseudolabrys sp. | reverse complement strand
GCTGAACGAGGGTAAACCCCAGCGCTCACCATTGAGCGAGCTAGCGATAAAATCGAGCCCTCGCACTCTCAAGTCGGGCAGAACCGTTCGCAACTGCGGCAAATAGCCAATCGCCGGGTTTCCGCGCTCGGGCGTGTGGCTGAATACCTTCACGCTGCCGGAAGTCGGCGGGAGCAACCCGAGGATGGCACGCATTAGCGTGGTCTTACCGGCGCCATTTGGGCCCAACACGCCAATGAATTCACCAGCTTCGATGTCGAAGCTTACATCTGACAGCACAATGCGGCTGCCGACCCGTAGCGTAACGTGCTCGAGCGCAATAACGCTCACGAGTTCGGCCCGCTCAGCGCCTTGTCAAGCGCGTCCAGCTCGCTGAGCACCCAATCCTGGAACGAAGTGTTCGCCGGCATCGACTCAGTAACACCGACCACTGGCACTTTGGCTTTATGAGCGATATCACGCAGCCGTTCGGTCAGCTTGTCGGATACCTGACTGTTGTAGATCAATACCTTTACCTTGCGCTCTTTCAGATCGCTCTCGAATGCAGCCATGTCGCGCGCGCTAGGTTCAGTATCGTTCATCATGGCAAGCTGGAAACGCTGGTTGCGCATGGTGAGTCCGAGCGCTTCGGCCATCGGGCTGAATACCGGCTCGGTCGCGGTCACAGCAGTCCCGGCGTGTTTTGCCTTCAGTTGCGCAACGCGCTGTGTGATGCGTCCGAGCGCGGCAAGGGTCGTCTTGAGGCGAGCGGTATAATCCAGCGCGTGCGCGCTGTCCGCTTTCGCGAGCGCCTCGGCGAGCGCCGTTGCCACAGCGGGCATAGTGACGGGGTCGTACCAAAGATGCGGATTGTCGCTAGGCTTCCGGCCAGTAAGTTGCGCGGCGCTGATAACCATGCGGCCCGTGCGCGGTGTTGCAGCCAGGAGTTTGTCTATCCAGGGATCGTAATTGGCGCCATTGATGATAACGATCTGCGCGGCCGCAAGTTGACGCACGATACTTGGCGTGGTCTCGAACAGGTGCGGGTCTTGGTCTGGATTGTTCATGATGCTGACGACCGCAACTCGGTCGCCGCCAATCTGCCAGGCGATATCGCCGTAGAAATTCTCCGCCGCCACAACCGCAATTTGACCCTCGGCCGCGTGGACTGGGGCGGCCGCACCAAAAGCCAGCATAAGGGCGAGAGCAATGGCGCCTTTCATAAATCGATTTCCCCTGGCAGCAGAAAGCTTACCCCTCAAAATGTAACATTATAACATTGCAAACGGCAACCCGGCCAGATTGCCGAGCATTCACCCAAGGTTGTGTTTAGACGTCGACCTTCGCCACGTCGCGAACGAGCCAAAATCGCATCATACGGCGTGCGGTCGGTACCGAGGGGGAAATCTACTTGCGTGCGATATCGGTGGCGGACAAATCATAGGGGCGCCTTCAGAATCGCGCTGACGGCCAAACGTTCATGGATCATAGCAGAGCGGTTATACACGCAAACGCGTAATATTTTTTATTGCGCGTGAATATTGCCCTCTTTTACCACGCGGGCCCATTTGGCAATTTCGGTTTTTATGTACTCGCCAAACTCGGGCGTGGTCATCACGACTGTAGTTGCACCTTCACGCTCGAACTGTGCTTGCAGTTCCGACGCCTTCAACGCCGCCTGGCTCGCCGCATACAGTTTTTCGACGAGCGGCGCGGGTAGTCCCGCAGGGGCGGCCAGCCCCCACCAGTTGTCTGCCACATAGCCGGGCACGCCAGCCTCCGCAATCGTCGGCACATCCGGAAGAACCGAACTGCGCTTGGCGCCACCAGTGCCCAGCGCCTTGAGCTGGCCCGACTTGATGAAAGGCGTGGTTTGGATCAGCGATGAGAACATGATTTTCACATGGCCGCTGATCACGTCCTGCATCGCCGGACCGCCGCCCTTATATGGCACGTGCACGATGTTGACGCCGGCTGTGAGCTTGAACAGTTCGCCGCCCAAATGTTGAAAGCTGCCGACGCCTGCCGAGGCATAATTGAGTTCACCGGGTTTCTGTTTAGCGAGTGCCACCAGCTCCTTCACAGAATTGACCGGCAGGCTCGGATTGATCGCAAGCACATTCGGCCCGGTCGCAAAAATCGAGATTGGCGTAAACGATTTGATTGGATCGTAGTTGAGTTTATGTAAGGCCGGATTGACCGCGTGTGCGATCGATATGATGCAGAGCGTGTAGCCGTCCGGGGCCGCGGTTGCACAAGCCTCGGTGCCGATCACGCCGCCGGCGCCGCTGCGGTTGTCGACGAATACCTGCTGGCCAAGTTGTGTACTCAGTTGCATGGCGACCAGGCGACCGACCACATCGTTGCTGCCGCCGGGCGGGAACGGAACAATTAACCGTACTGGCCGGTTCGGGTAGTCGTCGGCGAAGGCGCCCGGCGCGAGCGTGAACAGCAGCGCTGCGGCCATGATTAATCGAGTCAGAAGTGTCATGGGGCCTCCCTATATCGGAAATTTATTCAGTGCCAGTAAGGCGGGTAATTGGTGTTCTTCTGCTCGGCGTCGAGCCGGCGCAGCATGGCCGGCCATTCGAGAATACCGTATGGCCGCCGCGTTCCCGGTTGATACATATGCGCTGTATGCGCCAGCACGTTCTCGCCGGGCATGGTCAGTTCGGTGCGTGCGGCCATCGCATCCACCTGCGAGCGACACGATAGTTCAAGCTGGTACATGGTGTTGAATGCCTGCTGAACGGTCGCGCCACAGGTGAGCAAGCCATGGTTACGCATGATCAACGCGTCGTGCGGGCCGAGGTCGCGCACAAGTCTCGCGCGCTCATCAAGCTCGACGGCCGGCCCTTCGTAATCGTGGTAGCCGATGTGACCGACAAAACGAATCGAGGTCTGCGAAAGCGGCAGCAAACCACATTTCATTGCGGCGACCGCCATGCCGGCGCGGGTATGTGTATGCAGCACGCAGGCGACATCCGGGCGTGCTTTATGAATGGCGCCGTGGATCACATAACCCGACTTGTTAATGTCATAGTCGGTGTCTGGCTTCCAGATGATCTCGCCATCGACGTGGATCTTTACCAGACTCGAAGCGGTAATTTCCTTATAGAGCAGCCCATAGAGGTTGAGCAGTACGACGTCTTTTTCGCCCGGAACGCGCGCCGTGATGTGGTTATAAATGAGGTCGGTCATGCCATAGACGTCGACCAGCCTATAGCAGGCGGCGAGGTCGAGCCGTGCTTGCCATTCCTGCAGGGATACCCGGCCTTTGATCGACGGGAAATTAGTAGAATAATTCATGGCGTTCCGTCCCGTTGGGCGTTTTTCGCGTTGCCCGCTTAGCCGCAAACATAGCGCTGGGACTGGAACTCGACCACAGGGATACCGTCACAATTGGCCGGGCCCCCGGAAGCGCACAAGCCAATAGCCAGCCGGAACGCCCTCAATTCTGATCGCCATATCGTTCTTTCACCGCCGCCGCGACGAACAGTTTGCGTCCTTGCCGGCCCGGGGCCATGCCATGTGCGGCGCACCAGGCCGGGAATGTGGCCGGATCGATACGGACACGCATCACGGGGTGCCCGTAGGCCCTAAGGCCTTTCTCCATCTCTTCGGCAATCTTTCGCCACTCGATCCAGGTGCGAGGCATTAAATTGCCGTCATCGAAAATTTTCAGCGCTGCCGGATAGTCGACCTCATCGATCCAATACGCGCCGACTGCAGGAAGGGATTTGTCATCCGAGTTGGGCATGGCGTTGCGACTCTAGCGTTCTCCCGAGGGTTGGTTTCCGTCAACACGCTGTTGTATGAATGACGGATGCTGCGCACAATGCTGACCAATAGTATGCAGTATGCGTAAGCGCCCCAGCCAAAATTCTGTTCCCAGAGCGGACTCTTCCGTCCATCGCCTCAGCCGCCGTGCAGTGGTCACCGGACTGCCCCTGCTAATGACGGGCTGTGCCGGGGGCGGCATGTTTTCCGGCGGCTACGAGACCACCCAGGATGGCGGTTTCATCATTCCGCCGATCGATGTCACCACTATCGATCCAAGCCTGATGCGTCAGGAGGTTGCCTGGCACGGCAAGGAGAAGCCGGGCAGCATCGTCGTTAATGTGCCGCAACGCCGGCTATATCTTGTGCAGGCGAATGGACGCGCGTTGCGTTACGCGGTCGGCGTCGGCCGCACCGAGGGACTGAATTTCCGCGGGAGTGCAGTGATCGGCCGCAAGGAGAAGTGGCCGCATTGGACGCCCACCGCCAATATGATCGCCGCGATGCCGCAGTACCGACCTTACGCAGGCGGGATGGAGGGCGGACCCGAGAATCCGCTCGGCGCCCGCGCGCTCTACCTTTATCGCGACGGCCGCGACACCTTTTTTCGGCTGCATGGGACCACCGAGCCGGAGACCATCGGCCGGGCCGTCTCCAGTGGCTGCATCCGCCTGTTCAACCAGGACATCATCGATCTTTACAACCGCGTGCCGGTCGGCACGCATGTAACGGTTGTGCAGGGGTGAGGCAAAGCCGGAGCGCAAGCTGCAGGCCGCATGGCGGATTGTGCCGGCTTATTCGCCCCGCAAGCTAAACCGTGATCCTCCGGCCCGAAGAACGTAGCATGGCAGAGCAGTGTATTGCGGCGTAGGGATTGACTTTGCACCCCTGCATGCGACCCCCTATATCTTCCTCTAACGGAGCCTCTTTCCCCAATGCCCACGGCGCCATCGCCCGACAAAATTCCCGTTACTGTCCTCACCGGCTATCTCGGCGCCGGCAAGACGACGCTGCTTAATCGAATCCTGTCCGAGCCGCATGGTAAGAAATTCGCCGTAATCGTCAACGAGTTCGGCGAAATCGGCATCGATAACGAGCTCGTGGTCAATGCCGATGAGGAAGTGTTCGAGATGAACAATGGGTGCATTTGCTGCACCGTACGCGGCGACTTGGTGCGCATCATTGATGGACTGATGCGGCGAAAGGGTAAGTTCGACGCCATTATTGTGGAAACCACCGGACTCGCCGACCCCGCGCCGGTAGCGCAGACTTTCTTTACGGATGAGGCAGTCGGCACCAAGACCAAGTTGGACGCCGTCGTCACCGTTGCTGATGCCAAATGGCTGGCTGACCGCCTCAAGGATGCGCCGGAGGCCAAGAATCAGATTGCCTTTGCTGACGTGATCCTGATCAACAAGACCGATCTGGTGGCGCCGGATGAATTGCGCGAGCTGGAAGCGCGCATCCGTGGACTGAACCCTTATGCGCGCCTACACCGCACTGAGCGAGCGCAGATCGACATCAACGAAGTTCTCGGCCGCAATGCCTTCGACCTCGATCGCATTCTCGAGATCGAACCTTCATTCCTCGAGGCTGACGAGCATCACGATCACCATCACGATCACGGCCATGATCATGATCATCACCATCATCACGGTAACGGACTGAAACACTATCACGACGAAGAGATGCAGTCCGTCTCGCTCAAGACGGACAAGCCTCTGAACCCGGACAAGTTTTTTCCTTGGGTGCAGGATTTGGTCGCAAAAGAGGGACCCAATATTTTGCGGTGCAAGGGCATCCTTTCGTTCAAGGACGACCCCGAACGCTTCGTGTTCCAGGGTGTGCACATGATTCTCGATGGCGATCACCAGCGCCCTTGGCGGGCGGATGAGGCTCGCGGCAGCCGCATCGTCTTCATCGGACGCAATCTGCCCGAAGACAAAATTCGCCAAGGCTTTGAAAGCTGCATCGCCTAACGTGAGCGATACGCAGGCCCCGATCCCCTCTCTCGCCGATCGCGTGCGCTCCTTAAACGCGGACGCGCCCATCGTCGGCGTGCATTTCTTCGGTCCAACCCCTGTATTTGTACTTGGCGAGGAAGCGCTTTTGTTTGCTGGTGACACCGAACTCCGCGTAGCGGTTCATACCGGCGCAATTCTGGCAAGCGCCTCCGACGGAGCGCGTATCGTCACCGGCGGCGATGACGGCAAGCTCGTCGAAACAGGTGCGGATGGCGGGCATCGTGTGCTCGCTTCCGACGACAAGAAGCGCTGGATCGATCAGGTTGCGCTTGGCCCCGATGGTGCGGTTGCGTGGTCAGTGGGCAAGACCGCGCATGTGCTCACCAAGAAAGGCGAAGACCGCTACTTCGAGGCACCTTCGACCGTGGCTGGCTTGTGCTTTACGCCAAAGGGCTTTCGTCTGGCGATTGCGCACTACAATGGTGCGACACTTTGGTTTCCCAACGCCGCCGGCAGCCAGCCGGAACGGCTTGAATGGAAGGGGTCGCATCTCGGCGTCACGATCAGCCCGGATGGAAAATTTCTAGTCACTTGCATGCAGGAGCCGATGCTTCATGGCTGGCGGCTGGCGGATGGCAAGCACATGCGCATGTCGGGTTATTCGGCGCGGGTGCGCTCGCTCGGCTGGACCGCGGGCGGAGGCTTCCTGGCAACCTCTGGGTCCGAGCAGCTCATTTTGTGGCCGTTTGATGGGAAGGACGGTCCGATGGGCCGTCAGCCGAAAATTCTCGCACGCGCTGAGGCTCGTGTAACGGTCGTCGCAGGTCATCCACGCCAACCCGTGGTGGCAGTAGGCTATGGTGATGGCGCGGTGAAGCTGGTGCGCATCGATGACGACGCGCTTATATTGGCGCGGAGGGCCGACGGGCAACCATTGGGTGCGCTGGGATGGGATGACGCGGGTCAAACTCTCGCCTTCGGCACCGAAACGGGCGAGGCAGGTGTCCTCGCCCTGTGATCGCCGTAATGCACCGCCTCACTATGCCGGATGGCTTGCGTCGTGATCACGGCACTAGCTTCTAGGGCGATCGATTTGGAACCAATTTCGCGCGTCGCACTTGTCTGACTTGCGATCGGACGAGGCTTGACGGGCAGGGGGAAGCACTCATGGCCTTCACTCATCAATTACGCCGGCGAGCCTTCGCGGTCCTGGCCAGTGCTGCCGCCATCATCGGAACGCTCTCGGCTCCAATCGTGGTTGGCGCGCTTACTCCGGCTGCGGCGCAAATTTCTGATGACGCCCAGATCGCGCTTGAGGAATACGGCAGCTGGCGGCCGCATCCACGCTTTGGGGAAGTCTGGGTGCCGAGAGCCGTGCCGCCGGACTGGCGTCCGTATCAGTACGGGCACTGGGTCTACACGGATGAGTGGGGCTGGTACTGGGTATCCGACGATGTCGAAGCCGATTGGGGCTGGGTCATCTATCACTACGGTCGTTGGGCATTCGAACGGGAATTTGG
>DASWAK010000283.1:0-1797 GCA_036391175.1 Pseudolabrys sp. | reverse complement strand
AGGAAGTGCGTGCACTCACCGGTCTCGGCCTGAAAGAAGCGAAGGATCTGGTTGAGGGCGCACCCAAGACCGTCAAGGAAGGCGCCAATAAGGAGGAGGCCGCTAAGATCAAGGCCACCCTCGAAAAGGTCGGCGCAAAGGTTGAGCTTAAGTAAGCACGGCTTACTTAAGTTAAATCCCCGGCGAGAGCGCAGCGAGACCCGGGGATCCACGCGATACTGAAATCCCCGGGGCCAGCCTCGGGGCTCTCGGACAGGAGATTAAGTGGTCGCGAACCGAAATGGTCGCGACGGAATGTGAAGAGTGCGGCGGTTCGGGTCAGACCCGAATCACATAAAAACGGACGGTCCCGACGCCTGTCCCGATGGTCGCGATGGATTGCGGCTGTTTGGAGAGGCGCCCCGCGCCGCCCGCCGAAATCGAATCGAGAGAGAAAAAGATGGCGCAGACGTTTACCGGTCGCAAGCGCGTAAGGAAGTTTTTCGGGACAATACAAGAAGTGGCGGAGATGCCGAATCTCATTGAGGTTCAGAAGGCGTCTTACGACCAATTCTTGCTTGTGAAGGAGCCGATGGGCGGCCGCCCTGACGAGGGGCTTCAGGCCGTATTCAAATCGGTATTTCCAATTTCCGATTTTTCCAATTCGTCGCAGCTTGAATTCGTCAAATATGAATTTGAGCCGCCGAAATACGACGTGGACGAGTGCCGCCAACGCGGCATGACCTACGCGGCGCCGCTCAAGGTGACGCTGCGCCTCATCGTGTTTGATATCGACGAGGAGACGGGCGCCCGGTCGGTCAAGGACATCAAAGAGCAAGATGTCTACATGGGCGACATTCCGCTCATGACGAATAACGGCACCTTCATCGTCAACGGTACCGAGCGCGTCATCGTTTCGCAGATGCATCGCTCACCGGGCGTCTTTTTCGACCACGACAAGGGCAAGACCCATTCGTCAGGCAAGCTTCTGTTTGCCGCACGCATCATTCCATACCGCGGCTCCTGGCTCGACATCGAGTTCGACGCCAAGGATATCGTCTATGCGCGCATCGATCGCCGCCGCAAGATTCCGGTGACGTCACTGCTTTACGCGCTAGGCCTCGATGGCGAGCAGATCCTCAGCACGTTCTACAAACACGTCAGCTACAAGCGCGCCAAGGAAGGTTGGCGCGTGCCATTCGATGCCAATCGGCTGAAGGGCTACAAGGCGGTCAATAATCTCGTCGATGCCGACACCGGTCGTGTTGTTGTCGAGGCCGGCAAAAAACTGACAGTCCGGCAGGCGCGACAACTCGCCGAGAAGGGTCTCAAGGCCCTGCGAATGACCGATGATGAATTGATCGGTCATTACGTCGCTGAGGATCTGGCCAACGGCCGGACCGGCGAAATCTACTTGGAGGCTGGTGAGGAAATCACTGAGAAGAATCTCAAGATTCTCATCGAGGCCGGCTACAAAGAGCTTCCGCTGCTCGACATCGACCATGTCAACGTCGGCGCTTACATCCGCAACACGCTCTCGGTCGACAAGAACATGACGCGCGAGGACGCGCTGTTCGATATTTACCGAGTCATGCGGCCGGGTGAGCCACCGACTGTAGAGACAGCAGAGGCGATGTTCCGCTCTCTGTTCTTCGATTCCGAGCGCTACGATCTCTCGGCCGTTGGCCGCGTGAAGATGAATATGCGCCTCGACCTTGATGCACCCGATACCATGCGGGTGCTGCGCAAGGACGACATCATCTCCGTCATTCGCACACTGGTTGATTTGCGCGACGGCAAGGGCGAGATCGACGACAT
>DASWAK010000282.1:0-1722 GCA_036391175.1 Pseudolabrys sp. | reverse complement strand
GTTGAGCGGTTATTGCTTGCGCTCGCGTTGGAGAAAGACAGTGAGGCGGGGAAAATTCTCGCCAAGGCCGGCGTCACGCCGCAGAATCTCAATGCGGCCATCAATGCATTACGCAAAGGTCGTACCGCTGATTCCGCCTCCGCCGAGAACGCCTATGATGCCCTCAAGAAATATGCCCGCGATCTCACGCAGGCCGCGCGCGAGGGCAAGCTTGATCCAGTGATCGGCCGTGATGAAGAAATCCGCCGTACTATTCAGGTGCTATCGCGCCGGACCAAGAACAACCCGGTGTTGATCGGTGAGCCGGGGGTCGGCAAGACTGCAATCGTCGAAGGTCTCGCGCTGCGCATCGTTAATGGCGATGTGCCGGAAAGCCTTCAGGATAAGCGCCTGCTCGCGCTCGATCTCGGCGCCATGATTGCCGGCGCCAAATATCGAGGCGAATTCGAAGAGCGACTTAAGGCGGTGCTTCAGGAGGTCATATCCTCCGACGGCGGGATCATTCTCTTCATCGACGAAATGCACACGCTGGTCGGTGCGGGCAAGGCCGACGGTGCGATGGACGCTTCCAATTTGCTTAAGCCGGCGCTGGCGCGTGGCGAATTGCACTGCATCGGTGCCACCACGCTCGACGAATACAAAAAGCACGTCGAGAAGGACGCTGCGCTCGCTCGCCGATTCCAACCCGTTTACGTTTCGGAGCCGAGTGTTGAGGATACAATTTCGATCCTGCGCGGCTTGAAGGACAAATACGAACAGCACCATGGTGTGCGTATTGCCGATTCAGCCATCGTCGGCGCTGCGACGCTGTCCAACCGTTGCATTACCGACCGTTTCCTTCCCGATAAGGCGATCGACCTGATCGACGAAGCCGCGGCAAGGCTAAAGATGCAGGTGGATTCGAAGCCCGAAGAGCTGGATTCCGTTGACCGTGAAATTGTGCGTTTGAAGATCGAACAGGAAGCGCTGAAGAAAGAATCGGATCCCGGCTCGAAAGATCGTCTCAAGAGCCTGGAAGGCGAATTGAAAGGACTGGAAAAACGCTCGGCTGATCTCACCAGCCGCTGGAAAGCGGAAAAGGAAAAGCTCTCTGATGCGCAAAAGCTTAAAACCGAGCTCGACCAGTTACGTGCCGAGCTTGCCAACGCGCAGCGCCGAGGTGAATTCCAGCGCGCTGGTGAATTAGCCTATGGCCGGATTCCCGAGCTGGAGAAAAAGCTAAAGTCGATCGAGGCGGCCGAAGCCAAGGGTGCAATGGTCGAGGAGACTGTAACCGCCGATCACGTAGCCCAGGTCGTCTCGCGTTGGACTGGCGTGCCCGTCGACAAAATGCTCGAAGGCGAGAAAGAAAAGCTCCTGCGTATGGAAGACGAGCTAGCCAAGCGCGTCATTGGCCAGCAGGACGCAGTGCACGCGGTGTCGACCGCCGTGCGGCGTGCGCGTGCCGGCTTGCAGGATCCGCACCGGCCGATCGGCTCTTTTATGTTCTTGGGGCCAACCGGCGTCGGCAAGACCGAATTGACCAAAGCCTTGGCCGAATATCTGTTCGATGACGAAAATGCGCTAATTCGCATCGACATGTCGGAATACATGGAAAAGCACGCGGTCTCCCGGCTGATCGGCGCGCCTCCGGGCTATGTCGGCTATGAGGAAGGCGGCACGCTGACCGAGGCGGTCCGGCGCCGGCCCTATCAGGTCGTCCTGTTCGACGAGGTGGAGAAG
>DASWAK010000281.1:0-2119 GCA_036391175.1 Pseudolabrys sp. | reverse complement strand
TGGAGTTGGTCAACAGCGGCCAAGCCGGATAGACGATCCAGTAGGCGATCGACCAGACAATGGTGATGTAGAACAGCCACAGCCACCAGCGCGGCAGCGGCGTATTCAGCTCGCGCAAGCCGTCCCATTCATGTCCGGTGGTCGCGGTGCCGCTCAGGGCGTCGATTTCTTTGTGTTCTTCGGCCACTGATCAATCCTCCCGCAGCGGAATGCGCGCGGCTTCATCGAATTGCTTCTTGCGCGAAGGCCACAGCGCGTAGAGCAATACCAGCGCGAAGATGATGACGAAATATGCAAGGCCCCAAGTCTGGGCGAATTCGGCGACGGTTCGATAGGTTGGGTCCATTGCACTCACCGGATGTTGGCTTTGTCGTCATAAAGCTTGAAGTCCACCTGCGTGCCGAGCATCTGCAGGTAGGCAATCAGCGCGTCAGCTTCTGTGATGCGGGCCGGATTGCCGTCGAAATCGCGTGCGTTGACTTTCGGATAGCGTTTGGCGAGATCGGCGGCGTCGGGGCTGTCGGTGGTGGCTTGTGTCGCTACATCAACAGCGGCATTGGCGATCATGTCAGCGGTATAGGGCACGCCGAGCAGCGCCTGCACTTTCAGATCCTGCGCGATGTGCCGGAAGTCGAGATCGGTCTCAGCGAGCCACGAATAGTTCGGCATCACCGAGCCCGGCACGACCGAGCGCGGATCGCGCATGTGATCCTGGTGCCAAGTATCGGAATATTTGCCGCCGACGCGGGCGAGATCAGGGCCGGTGCGCTTGCTGCCCCACTGGAACGGCTTGTCGTACATGCTTTCGGCGGCGAGCGAGTAGTGGCCGTAGCGTTCGACTTCATCACGCAGCGGCCGGATCATCTGCGAATGGCAGAGATAGCAGCCTTCGCGCACATAGATGTTGCGGCCGGCGAGCTCGAGCGGCGTATAGGGACGCACACCGTCGACCTTCTCGATAGTGTTCTTCAGGTAAAACAGCGGCACGATTTCCACGAGACCGCCGATCGCAATCACAATCAGGATCCCTATGACGAGAGCGATCGAGTTCTTCTCGAAGATGGCGTGTCTTGACCAAAGCGACATGTATGCCCTCGCCTATTCCGCCGGCGCCAGCCTGAGGCCGGCAGGCGCGGCGGAGACCGCCGAGTTCACAGTTTTCCAGAGATTGAAGGCCATCAGCAGTGCGCCAACGAGGAACAGCAATCCGCCGAGCGCGCGGATGACATAGAAGGGATGCATCGCTTCCACTGTCTCGACGAAGGAATATTCCAGAAAGCCGAGGCTGGTGTAGGCGCGCCACATAAGGCCTTGCAGAATGCCCGACACCCACATCGCGCTGATGTAAAGCACGATGCCGATGGTCGAAATCCAAAAGTGCCAATTGACGAGCTTGAGCGAATAGAGCGGGCGGTTCCATAGCCACGGTATCAGACAATAGAGCGCGCCGAACGAAATGTAGCCGACCCAACCGAGCGCGCCCGAATGCACATGCCCGATTGTCCAGTCAGTGTAATGCGACAGCGAATTGACGATCTTCACCGACATCATCGGCCCTTCGAAGGTCGACATGCCGTAAAACGCGACCGACACCACCATCATCCGCAACACCGGATCGGTACGAAGTTTGTCCCACGCGCCGGACAGCGTCATGATTCCGTTGATCATTCCGCCCCAGGACGGCATCCACAGCATGATCGAAAACGTCATGCCGAGCGTCTGCGCCCAGTCGGGCAGCGCGGTGTAATGTAGATGATGCGGGCCAGCCCAAATGTAGAGAAAGATCAGCGACCAGAAGTGGATGATGGACAGCCGATACGAATAAACCGGACGGTCGGCGCGCTTCGGAATGAAGTAGTACATCATCGCCAGGAAGCCGGCGGTGAGGAAGAAGCCGACGGCGTTATGACCGTACCACCATTGCACCATGGCATCCTGTACGCCCGACCAGACGATGTAGGACTTCGGTGAGAATAGCGACAGCGGCACCGAGGCGTTATTGCCGAGATGCAACACTGCGATGGTGACAATGAAAGCGAGATAGAACCAGTTCGCGACGTAAATGTGCGGTTCGGTCCGCCGCATGATGGTGCCGAGATAAACGAGGAAATAGACGACC
>DASWAK010000280.1:0-1883 GCA_036391175.1 Pseudolabrys sp. | reverse complement strand
GTGTGCGACCCGCACCGCTGGATCGGCATGCACTTCAGATCGCGCCATGACATCGAAGGCCAGCGTCAGCAGTGCGTCACCCACGAGAATTGCTGTTGCCTCATCGATAGCCTTGTGGACCGTCGGCCGTCCGCGGCGTAGATCGTCGTCATCCATGGCCGGCAGATCGTCGTGGACCAGTGAATAGCAGTGCACGAGTTCGAGCGCGGCGCCTGCCATCAGCGCGTCCGCGCGCACAGCGCCAAACACCGCGGCCGTCTCGACAAGCAAAAATGGCCGCAAGCGTTTGCCCCCATCCAGCGCTGCATGGCGCATAGCCGCGACGAGCCGTGGCGGTCGCAAAATTTCCCCGGCGATCGGCGCGTCGCCGAGGAGCCGCTTGAGCAGCGATTCGGTCTCTGCAGCGACTGAGGCAAGTTTAGTGGGAAAGTCAGTGATACCCTTGTTCATCATGGCATTGTTAGCTGTTGCGGATGATCCCGAAAAGTAGCCGCTGATAAGCGGATTGAATACGCTAATCTCCGCCTGTGCATCAATCGGCCCAAAAACCAAGCTTCGGGCATATTCTGACGCCGCGGCGGTCGTTGCGTGCCGTCGCAGTCATTGTACTGGCCGTGCTGTTGCTGCCTTACCTGATCACACCACTCTACGCGGTGCTCGATCCGATTTCGACGGTCATGCTCTGGCGGCGCTTGAGCGGCGCGAGAGTAGAGCGCCAATACGTCCCAATCGAGCGCATCTCACCGGCGCTGCCGCTCACGGTGATCATTGCCGAGGATGGCCGCTTCTGCAGACATCATGGTATCGACCTTACGGAGATACGCGAGGCCATTGCTGAAACGGACGACACTGACGAGATGCGCGGTGGTTCGACTATCACGCAGCAGGTTGCAAAGAACCTGTTCCTTTGGCCAGGCCGCAGCTATGTGCGCAAGGCCCTAGAATTTCCGTTGGCGCTCTGGATTGACCAAGTTCTGTCGAAGCGGAGGATTTTGGAAATTTACCTCAATATCGCTGAATGGGGTCCCAATGGCGAATTTGGCGCCGAGGCCGGCGCCCGCCACGCCTTTGGTAAATCGGCCCGGGATCTTTCCCGCTACGACGCGGCATTGTTGGCCGCAATCCTGCCCAACCCGGTCAATCGAAATGCGCGGCAGCCCGGCCCAGGTCTGCGCCGCCTGGCACGGCTCTATGTCGCTCGGGCTGCGCAGGCGTCGTTAGCGGCCGCATGCCTGCGGCAAAGCCACTAGCCTTGGCGCTAGCCTTCATCTATAAGCCCGGCTTCAAACCGACATACTCGCGCTTTTTCAGGAGTTTCGTCCCATGGCTGTGCCGAAAAGAAAAACCTCGCCGTCGCGCCGCGGCATGCGCCGTTCCGCCGACGCACTCAAGCGGCCGGCCTATGTCGAGGATAAGGATTCCGGCGAATTGCGCCGCCCGCACCACATCGACCTCAAGACCGGCATGTACAAGGGCCGTCAGGTCCTGAAGGCGAAGACCGAGGTCTAACGCGACTTTGTGAAGCCGAAGGCAAGTTGCGCCATGTTCATGCTCGGCTTCCCGCTGCTGTTGGTTCCGTTCGCGATCTACAACATCATCGCGTTTCTGATGCCGGGCGTGACCTGGACCGGTGTGGTCTCCACGGTTCACATGGTGTCGGGCGCCGACTGGACTATGTCGGTAGGCGACATGCTCATCGCGTTGGCGACACTCCTGTTGTGCGGTGAAGTGCTAAAATCAACGCGCATCGGAATTCGCACTGTGGTCGACCATGCGCTTTCGCTGATCTTGTTCTTCGGTATGCTGGTTGAGTTCTTGTTGGTCAAACAAGCCGCAACAGCGACTTTTTTCCTTCTGCTCGTTGTGAGCTTCATCGATGTGCT
>DASWAK010000279.1:0-3373 GCA_036391175.1 Pseudolabrys sp. | reverse complement strand
ACGTCCCATTCGAGATCGTCGTCGTGCACTTCGAGCATGTAGGCGGCGATCATCTGCGCCTTAGCCTTGATCTTGCGGCAGGCCATGGCGGTGGCGGCCCCAGAGACCGGCGTCGAGCGCGAGCCGTACGTACCGAGACCGTAAGGCGCAGTGTCCGTGTTGCCCTCTTCGATCATGATGTTGTCGGCGGCAATCCCCAGCTCGGTCGCAATGATCTGGGCATAGGTTGTTTCGTGGCCCTGCCCTTGCGATTTGGTGCCAAGCCGGCAGATACCGCTGCCGGTCGGATGGATGCGAATTTCGGCGGAATCGAACATGGCGATGCCGAGAATGTCGCAATTGCGCGAGGGACCAGCGCCGACTATCTCAGTAAAGAAAGCGACGCCGATGCCCATCACTTCACGCGTCTCGCCGCGCTTGAACGCTTCCTGCTTTTGCTTTTGCTCCGCGCGTAGCTTCTTGTAGCCGACCGTCTCCACCGCCTTGTTAAGCGCTGTCTGATAGTCGCCGGAATCGTATACCCAGCCGAACGCGGAGGTATACGGGAACTGCTCGCGCCGGATCAGGTTCTTCATGCGAAACTCGACTGGGTCCATACCGAGCTTCTGCGCCATGATATCCATGGCGCGTTCGATAGCATAAGCCGCCTCGGTAACGCGGAACGAGCAGCGATAGGCGACGCCGCCCGGTGCCTTATTGGTGTAGACGCCGTCCACCGACACATGCGCGGCCGGAATGTCATAGGAGCCGCTGATGATGCTAAACAGGCCGGCCGGCCATTTGGTGGCGTTGGCGCAGGCGTCGAAAGCGCCGTGATCGGCGATAGTATTGCAGCGCAGCCCGGTGATCTTGCCGTCCTTTGTGGCGGCGATTTCGGTCTCCATGTAGAAATCACGCGCGAAGGCGGTCGTGGAAAGATTTTCGATGCGATCCTCGACCCATTTCACCGGGCGACCAGTCACGATCGACGCCACTATTGCGCAGATGTAGCCCGGATAGGCGCCGACCTTGTTGCCGAAGCCGCCGCCGATGTCCGGAGCGATTACATGGATCTTATGCTCGGGGATCTTGGAAATTAGTGAGCCGACCGTGCGGATGACGTGCGGCGCCTGGAAGGTGCCCCATAGGGTGAGCTCGCCTTTGACCTTGTCGAACGAGGCGACACACTGGCAGGTCTCCAGCGGGCACGGATGCACGCGCGGGTAGACGATCATCTCCTTGATGGTCACGTCGGCTTTGGCAAAGGCGGTATCGGCCGCAGCCTTGTCGCCGGCCTGCCAGTTGAAGACATGATTGTAGTGCTTACGCGGGCCGTGGGCGCCTTCGGTCTTGTCCTTCGTGTCCTCGCGGATCACCGGCGCATTAGGCGCCATAGCCTTGAGCGGATCGACATTGCACGGCAAAGCCTCGTATTCGACCTCGACCAGCTCGGCGGCGTCGGCCGCGGTGTAGCGGTCTTCGGCAATGACAAAGGCGACTTCCTGATTTTGGAATAGTACCTTGCCGTCCGCCAGCACCATCTGCACATCGCCGGCGAGCGTTGGCATCCAGGCTAGATTGACGGTCTTTAGCGTCTCCGCCGTGATGACGGCAACGACACCGGGAACGGCGGCAGCTTTGGTCGTATCGATCTTCTTGACGCGTGCGTGTGCATGCGGCGAACGGATGAAATCGCCGTATAGCATCCCAGGCAGTTTCAGGTCGTCGACGTAATTACCCTTGCCCTGAACGAAACGAATGTCCTCGACGCGCTTACGCTTGCAGCCCATGCCTTCGAGCTTGGCGGTGCGTTCGGCGGCGGTGGGGGTCATGTCGTTCATTCTGCGGCCTCCTGATACGGCACGCCAGCGAGCTTGGCGGCGGCGTATTGAATGGCTTTGACGATGTTCTGATACCCGGTGCAGCGGCACAGATTGCCGGAAATGCCAAAGCGGATCTCCTTCTCGGTCGGCGACGGGTTTTCTTGCAACAGCCGGTAAGCGCGGGTGATCATGCCCGGCGTGCAGAAGCCGCACTGAAGCCCGTGCATTTCGCGGAAGGCTTCTTGCAGTACGTGCAACGTGCCGTCGGCGTTCGCCATGCCCTCAATTGTGCGGATCTCGGCGCCGTTTGCTTGCACGGCGAACATGGTGCAGGACTTCACCGACTTGCCGTTGAGATCGACGGTGCAGGCGCCGCAATGACTGGTGTCGCAGCCAATATGCGGGCCGGTGAGATTCAATTGCTCGCGCAGGAAGTGGATGAGCAGCGTGCGCGGCTCGACCAACTCCTCCACCTTCTTGCCGTTAACCGTCATTGAAACTTGCGATTTGGCCATGGTGCTCTCCGGGACAATCAAGCGCCAGCGCGCTGTTTGGCGCTGACGAGGGCGCGGCTGAGCATCACGCCCGCCATTTTCGTGCGATAGGCCGCCGGTCCGCGCCCATCGGACGCGGGCGACGTGATCGCCTCGGCGGCGGCGACAGCCTTCTTCACCGTGGCGGCATCAAGGGTCGAACCGGTGACGGTTTTGGCAGCCTCCTCAGCCCACAAAGGCGTCTCGGCCACATTGGTTAGGCCGATTGAGCAAGTCGCGACCTTGCCGCCACTCATGGTCAGCACAACAGCCGCCGCAGCAATCGCATAATCGCCGATCTTGCGTTTGAGTTTTTCGTAGGCATAGCCGTGACCGGCCGGCGGCACAGGTATGCGAATGGCGGTGACGATCTCGCCGGGGTTCAGCGTAGTGAGGTAGGCGCCTTTGTAGAAATCACGTGCGGCGATGTTCCGCTGCCCCGTCTTGCCAGCGACATGATAAATCGCGTTAAGGCACATCATCACCGCCGGCATGTCGTTGCCGGGGTCGCCATTCGCAACGTTGCCACCGAGCGTGCCGACATAGCGCACCTGTGGATCGGCGATCAGCAACGAGGTTTCGCCGAGGATTGGCAGCTTTTTGCTCAATAGGTCTGAGCCGATCAGCTCATGCTGCGTCGTTGTGGCGCCGACAACGATGTCGCTGCCGTCCGCGCGAATGCCCTTGAGGTCGGTGACGCCGCCAAGATCGACCAGATGGCTGGGCATGGCAAGCCGGAGCTTCATCATGGGAATGAGGCTGTGGCCGCCAGCAATAGCGCGAGCATCCTCGCCTAAAGCGGCGAGCAAGCCGACTGCTTCCTTGACAGATGACGGTCGATGGTAAGCGAAAGCGCCAGGTATCATAGACATTCCTCCCCGGGCGCCCGAACCTGTCGGCTTACGGCCAAAATCGTGGTCCCTGGAAGGCGGCCCTATCTATATGATTAGGAAAAGCTTCGGACACCGACGTGATGCTGTCAACGTCTGCTTTTCTCTTAGATGCAAACAGAGTCCGCTTTGGGTCATTAGCGGACAT
>DASWAK010000278.1:0-1925 GCA_036391175.1 Pseudolabrys sp. | reverse complement strand
GAACATCGCCGACCAAGCGTTCTCCGCGTGGGCTCCAACCGTTGAGGCGGACCATGTTAGTGCTCACCGCCGTTTCATCGATAAAGACGAGGCGAGCGGGGTCAAGCAGCCCTTGCTCGCGCATCCAGCGTCGGCGCGCCCGCGCCACGTCGGGGCGCTTTCGCTCGGCGGCGCGCAGGCTTTCCTAAGAAACGGGAATCGCAGGTGTCGGCTCGAGGGGCTGGAGCGCGAAGCCGAAGATCTTCGCGCGCCGATGTAGATTGTCAATCACCCGCGCGCGGTATCGGGTCTCGTAGAACGAAGCGCCAGGGTCGACGTATTCCATTCCGTGACGCACGGCGTTGTAGAACAAGGCTGCGATCTTGCGCGCCGTGGCGGTCACCGCCTTGGCCTTGCCGATGCGCGCCGCGAGCCGCCTGTAGAAGGCGCCCAGCGCCGTATCGGTCCGCCCCACGGTTGCGGCAGCAAGCCGTAGCAGCGCCGCGGCGCGGCTTCCCGAACGGCGTGTGCGGGACGAGAGCACTTTGCCACCGGAGATCTTGTTGCTCGGCGCCAAACAGAGCCAGGAGGTGAAGTGTTTCGCGGTCGGCCAAGCGGAGAGGTCATCGCCGCACTCGGCGATCAGTCTAAGCGCGAGGTAGGGGCCGAGGCCGTTGATCTGCGTTAGGTCCTTGCCGAGCAGCGCATAGAGCGCCGCGCGGACGTCGAAGTCCATCCCGTTGGGTTGACGGCGCATGCGCTGACGTGGCGACGGCAATGGACCTGCCTCGCGACCACGACGGATGCTGAGTTCCTTCAACACGGCTTTGATCCGAGTGTCGCAGGCAGATGCCTTCTCCTGGTACGTGTCGAAGAGGGCGAGTGCCTGCTCGAGCGCGAACAGGTGCTCGGCGCGGTAGGTGCCGGTCAGCGCCTTCTCGATCGTCTCGACGGTGGCGTGGCACCGCGAATCGCGCAAGCGCGCCAGCACCGCGGGATCGCGCTCGCCGGCGAGGATTGCGCGGATGATCCGCAGCCCGGTCGCGCCGGTGATATCGGCGACGACGTGGTGGAGCTGCACGTTCATTTCGGTCAGCGCCTTCTGCATGTGCTGAATATGTGACGCCCCATACTCAAGTAGACGCTCGCGTTGACGCAGGTAAGCACGCAGCTCCACGATCTGACCTTTGGGCCGAAAGCTGGCGCGTAGCAGACCGTAGGAGTGAAGCCGCTGCAGCCACTCCGCATCACTGACGTCGGTCTTGCGTCCGGGTACGTGCTTGGCATCGCGCGCATTGACGAGGGACACCGCAAAGCCACGGGCGTCGAGAAGCTCAAAGATCGGGATCCAGTAGACGCTGGTCGACTCCATGACGACCGTGTCGACACCGCACTCTGCAAACCAGTCTACCAGCCGATGCAGATCCTTCGTGAAGGTACCGAAGCTGCGCACCGGCTCAGGCGTTCGATCTGCCTTCACGGCAGCCACGTGCATGGTGGCGCCGACGTCGATCGCGGCCGCGTTCGGGTGAACCATCGGCATCGCACGGCGCACCTTGTCAGTCGATTTACTACGACCCATCGCCAATCCTCCTGTTGGGGGACGGAAGGGCTGGGCTGCGCTGTTGATCAATTTCCTAAACGGGATCGCCGGACGGCGTCACCACTCTCACGTGCGCTACAACCCATGGACCATGTTTTTTTACGGGGTAACTTGCCACCAAAAAGCCGTCGGCCGCTCCCTTCCACCAAGAGGATAGACCTCGGCCGTTTCTACGCCCACAGGCGGACGCTGTCCGAGATGGTTTTTTAAAAGTCTTTATCGCCTCGGGGTCCTGATTGGGATGCAGTGGTCGGGCGCTGATGCGCGAGAACCCGAGTTGCTTGAGAACACGACCCAGACTCACTTCCGAGAGGTCAATCCCAAAACGCTCGCGAACGATGCG
>DASWAK010000277.1:0-3742 GCA_036391175.1 Pseudolabrys sp. | reverse complement strand
TCGAGAAGTTGTTCGACGTCAAGGTTAAAAGCGTCAACACACTCACGCGGCCGGGCAAGTTGAAAGTGTTTCGCAACAAGATCGGGCAGCAGTCCGACGTGAAGCGTGCGATCGTGACGCTCGAAGAGGGTCACAAGATCGACGTGACCACGGGATTGTAAGGGAGCGTTGCGATGGCATTGAAAACCTACAATCCGACCACGCCGGGCCAGCGCCAGCTGGTCAATATCGACCGTTCGTCGCTTTACAAGGGCGCGCCGGTGAAGTCGCTGACCGAAGGCCAGCATTCAACCGGTGGCCGCAATAACAACGGCCGCATCACCTCGCGTTTCCGCGGCGGTGGCCACAAACAGGCATATCGTCGGATCGATTTCCGTCGCACCAAGTTTGATGTGCCAGCGACTGTCGAGCGGTTGGAATACGATCCGAACCGCACTGCCTTCATCGCGCTGATCAAGTACCAGGACGGCGAACTCGCCTATATCCTGGCGCCGCAGCGCTTGGGGGCTGGCGATACCGTGATCGCATCTGAGCATGCCGACGTAAAGCCTGGCAACGCGATGCCGATCGCCAATATTCCGGTTGGCACAATCGTGCACAATGTCGAGCTCAAGATTGGCAAGGGCGGGCAGCTCGCGCGTTCGGCCGGTAGCTACGTGCAGATCGTCGGCCGCGAGCAGGATTACGTCATCCTGCGCCTGAGCACGACCGAACAGCGCTTGGTACACGGCCGTTGCATGGCGACAGTCGGCGCGGTGTCCAATCCGGACAACATGAACGCCACCATCGGCAAGGCCGGGCGCCAGCGTTGGAAGGGGCGCATGCCGCACAACCGCGGTATCACCATGAACCCGGTCGACCACCCGCATGGTGGCCGCACCAAGGGCGGCAAGCACTGGGTCACGCCATGGGGCTTCCCGACCAAGGGCAAGAAAACCCGCAAGAACAAGCGCACCGAGCGCTTTATCGTTGCGAGCCGGCACGATCGCAAGAAGAAGCAGCAGTAAGGACACGAGCTATGACGCGTTCAGTTTGGAAAGGTCCCTTTGTCGACGGCTATTTGCTGCGTAAGGCAGAGGCTGCGCGCTCTTCGGGTCGCCACGAAATTATCAAGATATGGAGCCGGCGTTCGACCATCTTGCCGCAATTCGTCGGGCTGAACTTCGGCGTCTATAACGGTCAGAAGCACATTCCGGTGCTGGTGAACGAAGAAATGGTTGGTCACAAGTTCGGCGAGTTTGCGCCAACCCGGATGTTTTATGGTCATTCGTCCGATCGCAAAGCCAAGCGTGCAGCTGCACCTGCCGCACCGGGTGCAGCCCCTGCAGCGGCCGCACCTGCAGCGCCGGCGGCAAGCTAAGGGACATAAAGAGTACGTCATGGGCAAGCGCCAACGCGAGCGAGACCTCGGCGAGAACGAGGCCAAGGCTGTGAGCAAAATGCTGCGGATTTCTCCGCAGAAGCTCAACCTCGTCGCGCAACTGATCCGCGGCAAGAAGGTTGCGAGCGCGCTCGCCGATCTCGAGTTTTCGCGCAAGCGCATCGCCAAGGATGTGCGCAAGTGTCTGGAATCGGCGGTCGCCAACGCCGAGAACAATCATGATCTCGACGTCGACGAACTCGTTGTCGCCGAGGCCCATGTCGGCAAGGCGCTTGTGATCAAGCGTTTCACCCCGCGCGGCCGTGGCCGCGTCGGACGCATTCTTAAGCCGTTTTCTCACCTGACCATTGTGGTGCGTCAGGTCGAGGCGCGGGCGGAAGCCTGAGGGAGTAAACGATGGGTCAAAAAGTCAATCCGATCGGGCTGCGCCTCGGTATCAACCGCACCTGGGATTCGCGCTGGTTCGCCGGCAAGGCGGAATACGGCACATTGCTGCACGAAGACATCAAGATCCGTAAGGATTTGATGAAGCAGCTCAAGCAGGCGGCCGTGTCGCACATTGTGATCGAGCGGCCGCACAAGAAGTGTCGCGTGACTATCCACTCGGCGCGTCCGGGCGTGGTGATCGGCAAAAAAGGCGCCGATATTGAGAAGCTGCGGAAATCGGTCGCCAAGCTCACCGATAGCGATGTCGTTATTAACATCGTCGAAATTCGTAAGCCTGAGCTCGACGCACAGCTTGTCGCTGAATCGATCGCTCAACAGCTCGAGCGCCGGGTTGCTTTCCGCCGCGCCATGAAACGCGCGGTGCAATCGGCGATGCGTCTCGGTGCCGAAGGCATCCGTATTAACTGCTCGGGCCGCTTGGGCGGCGCCGAAATCGCGCGCATGGAATGGTACCGCGAAGGTCGCGTGCCGCTACATACACTACGGGCTGACGTCGACTACGGCGTGGCCACCGCTTTCACCACCTACGGCACCTGCGGCGTCAAGGTTTGGATCTTCAAAGGCGAAATCCTCGAGCACGATCCGATGGCGCAGGACAAGAAGCTCGCCGAGGGCGATGCGGGTCGGCCGCGCCGAGAAACCACCGCCTGAGGGGACGAATAGAGTTAAGTCATGTTGCAACCGATCCGTACCAAGTTCCGCAAGGCGTTCAAAGGCCGCATCCACGGTGTTGCCACCAGCGGCAACACGCTTGCCTTTGGCCAATATGGCCTTAAGGCCCTGGAGCCGGAGCGCGTTACGGCGCGCCAGATTGAGGCCGCGCGTCGCGCGCTCACGCGCTTCATGAAGCGGTCGGGCCGGGTCTGGATCCGTGTGTTCCCCGACGTGCCGGTGTCGAAAAAGCCGATCGAAGTGCGCATGGGCAAAGGCAAAGGTACGCCCGAGCTTTGGGTCGTGCGCGTGAAGCCGGGCCGCATCCTGTTCGAGGTCGATGGCATTCCCGTCGCCATCGCCAAGGAAGCGCTTGCGCTCGCCGCAGCAAAGCTGCCGGTCAAGACTCGTTTTATTGAACGCATCGCCGAGTGACGCCATGAAAGCCGCCGACGTAAGAGCAATGACGCTCGATCAACTCGATGACGAAGTGCTCAAGCTGAAAAAAGAGCAGTTCAATCTGCGCTTCCAGCGCGCCACTGGCCAGTTGGAAAATACCTCGCGCGTGCGCATCATCCGTCGCGATATTGCGCGCATGAAGACGATCGCGGCCCAGAAGCGGGCGCGGTTGCCGGAACCGGCCCCAAAGGCCGATGCCGCGCCAGCACCCGCAAAAAAAGTCAAAGCCAGCAAACCGAAGGCTGCTGCGAAGCCGAAATCGCGCGCCAAAGCGAAGTCAAAGGAATAAGGGGTTCGAGATGCCGAAGCGTACGCTGCATGGCGTTGTCGTGAGCGACAAGCAGGATAAGACTGTGGTCGTGCGCGTTGATCGTCGTTTCACGCACCCGACGATGAAGAAAACCATTCGCCGCTCGAAAAAATACCACGCGCATGACGAAACCAACACATATTCGGTCGGCGACTTGGTATGGATCGAAGAGCGCCGCCCGATTTCCAAGCTCAAGTGCTGGGAAGTAGTCCGCGGCGATAAGAAACAGAAAATTCAATGAGCGTTGTACGTGACCAGACAATGAGAGCCGCATCATGATTCAGATGCAAACCAACCTCGACGTGGCGGACAATTCCGGCGCGCGCCGCGTCATGTGCATCAAGGTGCTGGGTGGCTCCAAGCGCAAGTACGCCACTATCGGCGACGTCATCGTTGTCTCGGTGAAGGAGGCAATCCCGCGCGGCCGCGTGAAGAAGGGCGACGTGATGAAGGCCGTTGTGGTGCGCATTTCCAAGGACATCAAGCGCCCGGAC
>DASWAK010000276.1:0-13464 GCA_036391175.1 Pseudolabrys sp. | reverse complement strand
GTCGCGCTGCCTTTTTCGTGAAGAAAATATTGGCTGGTGCAAAGCCTGCTGACCTGCCGGTCGAGCAGCCCACGCAGATCGAGCTGTCGATTAACTTGAAGACGGCAAAAACACTTGGCATCACGATCCCCGACGCAGTGTTGACGCGCGCCGATCGGGTGATCGAATAAAGGGGCGATGTCCGTTGTGGGCACTTAGCGGACAATCCCGTTGCGCCCGCCTGATCAGCGCCCGAGGCGGAATCCGCTCTCAATCTCAAAACGACAAAAGTCTTAGGGGTGACCCCGCCCGCCGGCCTGCTTGTCGCCGCCGATGAAGTAATCGAATAACGTCCGATGTCCGCTATTGACCCATAGCGGACATCCCTAGCTGCACCGCACATGTCCGCTTTTGGGGGTAAAGCGGACATGACCGTTTGCGGGAATCCGCTTTTGCGGTCGCTATTGGGGGTAAAGCGGACATCGCCTTTTGCACTGCATATGTCCGCTTATGACCCAAAGCGGACATCGCCAAGTCGAAAACTCGTGGCGGCACGGGTTCGGGTCTCTCGCCGCTAATATCGCGGCTTTATGCGGCGCTTTCGATTTGTCCCTAGGTTTTCTCCGCGTTTTTCCGGCGCAAGACCCAAGCCGACCATCAGCATACGGAAAGCACGCTCCAGTTGGTCTAAACCGGTGCGGAGATTGGTAACGTCGCTCGACAACCAACGTCGCAATTCGACCTGAAAAATGCAAAATAACGTCCAACCCGCAAACAGCGGCGGCTCACTTGGCACGATTTCACCACGACCCATCGCCAATTCGATGGTGTGACCGAACAGCCGGATCAGCCGCTCACGTGTCTTCTGGAATGACGCGGCTTGCGCACCGGAGTCGTAGAAGATCATTTCGCGCAGCGCCAGCCTGGCCAGAGTGGGCTGCTCGCCGAAAAAGCGATAATGCAACTTCGCAATTGCTAACAAGTTGTCGACCAGCGGCGCGGCCGGGTCGACCGCACCCTCGGCTTGCTGGGTGATGTGCTCTAACGGCTCATTGATGGTGAGGAACAGCAGATCGCGCTTGTCCTTGGCGTAGAGGAAGATTGTGCCGAGACCGACGCCCGCGCGCACGGCTATCTCACGCATCGTTGTGTCATCAAAGCCCTTGGCGATGAAGAGACGCTGAGCTGCATCCTTGATGCGTCGCAGCTTGTCCAGCTTGTTGCGCACGCGCAGGCCGTCAGTGGGAGCAAACGCCGCGTCGGTCATTCCGACTTTCTCCAATCCAATGGGGCAGTATTACCGCCTGGCAGCTTGACAGAATAGTGAACGTGTTCAACTATGAACAAGTTCGGATAAAAAAGAAAGCTTCCAGGTTTCGAGGAGCTGACTGATCGACAGCCCGGGAGGGCCCGAGGTGCAGGCGTTGCGCAAGAACCCCGTCGCTGTGCGGCCGGTTGGGGCGGACCGCCCAGCGCTGTCGATTTCCAACCTCAGTGTTCGTTTCGGCGCCCGAACGATACTGGAATCGATCAACCTCAGCGCCCGCAAAGGCGAATTTGTTTGTATTGTCGGTTCCTCAGGCTCGGGCAAAACAACGTTGTTGCGCGTCCTCGCGGGGCTTGTCCGTGCGGACGAAGGCAAAGTTTTATTCGAGGGCACTGAGATTTCCGGGCCGTCCCGCGACCGCGCAATCATCTTTCAGGATTATTCGAAAGCGCTACTGCCTTGGCGCACCGTGCGCGGCAACGTGGCGCTTAGCCTTGAAGCGCGGAATGTCCCCGCCGCAGAGCAGGAGGCCATTATCGCCGAACTGGTCGCCAGGATGGGTTTGAGCCACGCAAAAGATCAGTTTCCGAACCAGCTGTCCGGCGGCATGCAGCAGCGCGTGCAGATTGCACGCTGTCTGGCGCAGGATCCGAAGCTGCTGCTGATGGATGAGCCTTTCGGCGCGCTCGACGCGATGACCCGGCAGACCTTGCAAGATGAGATCCTGCAGCTGGTGGCCGACAAGCACATCGCAACCGTGTTTATCACGCACGACCTCGAAGAGGCGATTTACCTCGGCGATCGCGTAGTAGTGCTCGGTGGTTCGCCGGCAAGCGCCGTAGAGAGCATGGAAATTGATTTGCCGCGGCCTCGCAATCAACTCACGACGCGAGAGGACTCTCGCTTTCTCGCTTACCGGCATCGCCTCTTCGAATTTCTGGTGCACGAACGTTCGCCGCTTGCTCCTCAGAGGAAAGGGCAAGACTGATGCGACGCCTATTGCTCGGAGCAATCATCCCGGTTTCTTCCCTTGTCGCCTGGGAGACTTCAAGCCGAACGGGACTGTTGACGCTGGAATCGCTCTCGCGCCCCTCGGATATAGTTGTGGCCGGATACGTTGCTCTGCGCGATGGCTCGCTGCTTCTCGCTACGCTGCAAACCTGCGAAACAGCGCTATTTGGGCTAGCGATCGCCACTGTTATCGGCATCGCGGTCGGTACCATCCTCGGCCTCGTGCCGACGGCAGAGCGCGTTGCCGGACCTACAGTTGAGGCCCTGCGACCGATCCCGGCGATCGCTTTCATGCCGCTCGCTTTGATGATGTTCGGCTTCGGCGTCGGATTGGAAGCAAGCGTCGTTGCATATGCCTGCGTCTGGCCGATCCTCATTGTAACGATCGCAGCGGTTCGTGCAATCGAAGGGCGACTGATCGAGGTTGCTGCCGTCCTAGAATTGCCGCTCTGGAAGCGGATGACCAAAATAGTGCTGCCTGCGGCCTTCGAGCGAATCAACATCGGCCTGCGCGTTTCTGCTGCCATCTCGCTGGTGGTCGCGGTCACCGTCGAAATCGTGCTCAATCCGCGCGGCCTCGGATACAACCTTATCCTGGCCGAACAGTCACTACAGATCGGCCTCATGTGGGCGCTGCTCGTGTGGCTTTGCCTCTTGGGCTACGTGTTGAACCTAGTGCTGAGCCATGTGGGTCGCGGCCCGACGGCCATCTGGAGGCCGCTATGAGGCGGCTCTTCGACCCAATCAAGCTGGCCGCGCTTGGCTTTGCGTTGTTGCTGCTCGCCGCATGGCAATTGCTCGCCGACGCGCATCTGATCTCGCCAATCTTCTTCCCGTCACCGCTGCGTGCGTTTGCGGTACTGCAGCAGCGCGTTGCCGACGGCTCGCTCTGGTTACCGCTCGCGGCGACCAGTTTGCGCATGACTGTCGGATGGCTGCTTGCCTCAGTCATCGGCATTGCGCTCGGCGCAGCGATTGGCTCGTCACGGCTCGCACGCAACTTGCTCGATCCGACGCTCGAATTCATTCGTCCGCTGCCGGCTTCTGCGGTTATCCCAGTCGCCATTCTGTTTCTTGGGCTATCGAACAAAATGTCGATAGCCGTCATCGCCTTTGGCGCGATCTGGCCTGTCCTGCTCGCAAGCGTGCATGGCTTTTCCTCGGTCCCATTGGAACTGACCAACGTGTCACAAGTGCTCGGGTTTGGCCGCTGGGATTTCCTCCGCAAAATCGCGTTCCCCTCCGCGCTTCCCGACATTGTCGCCGGCCTGCGCGTCAGCCTCGCTATCGCGCTCATTCTTACGGTGGTGACAGAGATGCAGTCGTCACTCCCAGGTTTGGGCTGGGACATTTTTTCAGCGCAGCGCTTTTATCGGAGCGCGGATCTCTACGCCGGTCTGATCATGCTGGCCCTGCTGGGCTTTGCCGCGAACCATCTGATTCTGCTCTTGGAATGGCGCGTGCTGCGCTGGCGCGATCTTCGTACATAACAATGGGAGGGTTAAATGAGGGCGCTTCGGACTGTTTTGACGTTCGCATGCTTGCTGCTCTTCGGTCTGCCGGCGATGGCCGTCGCGGAGCCGACCAAAGTCGCCATCGGCTATCCGCCGGCAACCGACTTTCTCGCTGCTTACGTCGCGATGGATCAAGGCATCTTCGCCAAGCACAATATCGACGCGACGATGGTGAAGATTCCTGTCGTGTCCAATATTCCCTCGGCAGTCGTCTCAGGCAGCATCCAGATCGGGATGACCACGATCCCCGTGGTGCTGCAGGCCAATGACGGCGGGCTTGATCTTGTGTTGGTCGCCGGAGCCGCTCGGCATACGAAGGAGCATCCATTCATCAGTCTGCTCGCTCGCAGCGACATAAAATATACCAAACCCGCCGATCTGATCGGCAAGACTGTGGGCGTGCCGGGCATCAACAGCGTTATCGATGTGATGTTCCGCAAGTGGCTCGTCAACAATCACGTCCCGCTCGACAAGGTAAAAGTGGTCGAGGGTCCTCTGCCGCAACTGCCCGACATGCTCAAGAGCGCAAGCGTCGATTACGTCGCCATCGTCGATCCGCTACGCACGCGCATCGTCGAGACCAAGACCGGAGATATCGCGGCCGAATATTTCGCCGAGGTTAATCCCGATGTGCTGGTCAGCGGCTGGCTAGCGAGTGGTGACTGGGTGAAGAAAAACCCCGAGGCCGTGAAGGGCTTTCGGTTGGCGATCGACGAGGGTTTGGACTTCATCCGGAAGAACCCCGAAGAAGCCAAGTTCATCGAGAAAAAATATATTGGCTATAATTCCCCGAGCTTCCCGACCTTCAACAATAAAGCACGCCCGGAAGATCTCACGTTCTTTCTGAACGTCGGGAAGGAGTTGCATCTGTACCGCAGTCAACTCGATCCGAAGAAGATCGTGGTGCCATAACGGTCGAATCGGGGACAGAAGCTCATGGCAGAAGTGACACGGGCGAGGCTCCCGGAAGCGGGTGACCACCTTCCGATACATTATGATCGCCCACCCACTCATGAACGAATGATTGCGCAGAAAGACGTCGCCGTGCCGATGCGCGACGGCGTCAATCTTTCGGTCGATATCTATCGTCCTGATTCGACCGAGAAGTTTCCAGCGCTGCTCGCGTTCTCGATCTACAACAAGGATCTGCAGGGGCCGGAGGTCGCCGCCTCGCTGCCCCCGCAACCCGCGTGGTCTTCACTCTGGGCCGGCCTCCTGGAGGCGGGCGACACCCGGTTCTTCGTTTCGCGGGGCTACGTTCATGTCATCGGGTCGCCGCGCGGAATTTTCAAATCAGATGGTGGCGGAAGCCGCCAGTGGGACAGCTACGATCTGATCGAATGGATCGCCCAACAGCCATGGTGTGATGGCAATGTTGGTATGGTCGGCATTTCCGGTTTCGGTGCGGAGCAATTCCACGCGGCCAAACAGAATCCGCCGCACCTGAAGGCGATCTTCCCATTCGATCCGCGTGGCGCGCTGGGCACGCTGGGCAGCTTCCGCGAAGAATATCCAGGCGGCGTGCTCCACTTCTTCCGCTATCTGATTATGCATTTCGCCGCTTTGCACCAGAACAAGGGCAAACCGGGCGAACTACCGGGCGAGCGCGAAGCGCTCTGGCGCGCGGCCATGGAGAATCCCGATTATCGGATGTATCCGCATGTCTTCAACGTGCTGACCCAGAAAGGCCAGCATATGCCGCCGTATTTCGATCTTCTGATCGACCCGTACGATAAGGAGTCAGTGGTCGAGGCGGCGGAGAAGGCGATCGAACAGATCAAGGTGCCGAGCTATACCGGCACAGGTTGGTACGCATATACATATAAGACACATCTCAATGGCGCCCAGAACTATTTCGAGCGCCTGCGTGCACCGAAGAAACTAACCTTTGCCGGGCCGGCACACTTGGAGCGGCCGTTCCATTCGCTGCATAGCGAGATCCTGCGCTGGCACGATTATTGGCTCAAGAACATCGATACCGGCATCATGGACGAACCGCCGGTGCGTTACTGGGTCATGGGTGCCAATGAATGGCGGTCCGGAAGCGACTGGCCGTTGCCGGAAACGCAATGGACCAAGTTCTATCTCAACAGCTGGGAACGTCTGCAGACCGCGTCGTTCACCCCGTCGAGCGCCGACGATGAATTGCCGGCGGATGCCTTCGTACAGATGCCGCCGACGCAGACGAATGCGGTTCAGAAGCTGCGCTATTTAACCGACCCATTGCCACAAGATCTTTTGATTGCCGGGCCCGCGGTGCTGAACCTGTTCGCCGAGATCGATCAGGACGACACCAATTGGATCGTCAGCCTCAAAGATGTTGGACCAGACGGCTCAGTGCGGACGGTGCGCGAAGGCGAACGTGAAATGCCCCACAATTTGCCCGAGCGCGAGGTCTCGCGCGGCTGGCTAAAGGCTTCGCATCGCGCGCTCGACTCGCATCGCTCCAGACCGTGGAGGCCGTGGCATCCCTTGACGCGCAATGCACAGAAGAAAGTCACGCCTGGCGCCATCGAGAGCTACGCGATCGAACTCATGGCAACGGCCAACCTGTTCCGGCGCGGCCACCGCATCTGCTTGGAGATCATGAGCGCCGACATGCCAACCGGTGTCGGTGGTGCGACGAATGCCGAATATGTGCCGAACCACATCGGCAGCAGCCGCACCACCCTGCACAAGATCTACCACGATGCGCAACGGCCCTCGCATCTGCTGCTGCCCGTCATCCCGCAATAATACCCCCACTTGGAGCTCGACATGAGTGAAGTTCGTCAGGTAGCGCCCGGACCCGAGATCAAGCGCTTCCGGCGCATCGTTACGGGTCACGACGCCCAGGGTCGATCGGTGATCCTGTCTGACCAGGTGTCGCCGCATGTGATGCCAATCATGGGTCAGCCGAACTTCGCGGTGACGGACTTCTGGAAGACCGCTTCCACGCCGGCCGACAGTAGCCCCAAAACCAGTGAGGATTCTTGCAGCCTGCCTATCCAGGTGGCGCCACCCGCGAATGGCAGTGTTTTCCGGGTCGTGCAATTTCCTCCTGACGAGGATTGGGCAGCCAAGGCTGCCGCAATGGGCGGCTCGGTCGCCATCGACGAGACTGCCAAGGCCGCGCACACCGGCGGGCCAGTCCGGCATGCACACATGCACCGAACCCGCTCGATCGACTACGCCGTCGTGCTGTCGGGAGAAATCTGGGCGGTGATGGACGAAGGCGAAACCAAGATGGTTGCGGGCGACGTTCTGATCCAGCGCGGCACCAATCACGCCTGGGCGAACCGGTCGAATGCACCTTGTGTGGTCGCTTTCGTGCTGATCGACGCCGAACCGCTGGATTGAGAATTCGCAGTTAGCAGAAAAAATCGAACCTTGGAGATGCCAATGAAATCCCACCCCAAGAATATCGGCGATCACCTGTACGTGGCCGTGCTGCTGCCTTTCGATCGACAAATGAAGATCGATGAAACCGCCTATCGCAGTTTCCTTCAGTACTTCTTGAAAAACGAGAAATTCGTGCGCATGGGCGGCGGCCTATGCATCAATCCGGAGGCCGGTGAGATCTTCTATCTTACCCAGCAAGAGAAACGCCGCGTCCTCGAAATAGCGATGGAAGAGGTGAATGGCAAGGTACCAGTCCTCGCAGGCACGTGGGCGATGACGACCGACGAAACCGTCGAGACCGCACGAGATTGCAAAGCAATGAGTGTGGACGGGATTTTCGTCACTCCCCCGGGCGGTGCACAGGACGTTACCTCCTGCTGGGATGCCGACAACTATCCGGAGATTTGGCTCGACCAGATCATCGCGCAGGACCGCGCGGTTGACCTCCCCATCGTCACCCATCCGGTTGGCGGCGCCAAGCCGCCGTTCTATCCGGGCCTGCCGCTCGAGGCGACGCTGCGCATCTGTCGCGAGGTGCCCAATGTAGTCGGCTGGAAGATGACGTACATGTACGACGGCTTCCGGCTAATTGCCAACGGCTTGCGCGGCCTTAACCATCACGTCGCTGTAATGGGCGCGCTCGCCTCGCGGTTTCATGAATACAAGGCGACGGGGATGTTCGACGGGACGCTGTCGGGCTTTTGGAATTTCGCGCTCGAGCCGATGCTCGATCACCTGGAGGCGTGGGACACGAAAGACATCGACAAAGCGCGCCGGATCTGGGACGGCGGACTTGTACAACTGCACGAATACGTCGCCGACATGGGCCGCCTGCACATCCGCTATAAGACAGCGACCTGGCTGCGCGGACTGATCCCGAATCCGTTTATGCGCTCGCCGATGCCTAAGCCGAAGCAGCAGGAAGTCGACACACTGTACCAACTCCTGAAGAGCTTGGGGGTGCCGGTGATCGGCAGCAAGGAAATCAAGCTTGCAGCCTGACTGTTCACGATCCGCACCGGGCGACCGGCCGGCATCGCAGCTGAGGATCGCATGACGGAACATCGGTGTTGTTCGAGGGAGGGCATGACAAGACGTTCTGTCTTGTCGCTCGGCGCATCGGCCGCTGCAAGTCTACTTGCGCCAGGGCTCGATATCGGCGTGTCCGCGCAACCTTTAGTCGGCGGAACGTCGGGTATCATCGACGTGCATCACCATGTCTCGCCGCCCGAGTTTGTTACCGCGCTCCTCAAGCATCAATTGGGCGAACGACCGATGCTTGATTGGACGCCTGCGCGCTCTATCGAAGACATGGATCGGGCAGGTGTAGCGCTGTCGGTGACCTCCATAACGACCCCCGGCGTCTGGTTCGGTGACCGCGAGGAAGCCAGGCAGCTCGCGCGGGTGTGCAACGATTATGGCGCGAGACTAAAGGCTGATTTCCCCGGGCGGTTCGGCCTTTTCGCCTCGCTGCCGTTGCCCAACGTTGATGATAGTTTGAAGGAAATCGAATACGCCTTCGATCAGCTGAAGGCGGACGGAGTCGGGCTTATGACGAGCTTCGGCGATAAGTGGCTCGGAGATGATTCATTGACGCCCGTAATGGAGGAACTCAACCGACGCAAGGCGATTGTGTACACCCATCCGACCATCGCGAACTGCTGTCGGAACGTGCTGCCAGACGTACACTACTCGGTTGTCGAACTTTCCACCGATACGACACGAGCGATCGCAAATCTGCTGTTTTCTGGAACCGCGGCACGCTTTCCCGACATCCACTACATTTTTTCGCATGCAGGTGGGACGATGCCGTTCATCTACCAGCGGTTTGTTGCCTATCCTCGCTTGGACCAGGTCCTGGGATTGAACAAAGGCGTCCAAGGAAAAGTGCCCGGAGGTGTCCTGAAGGCGCTGCAATCGTTCTATTACGACACTGCGCAGTCGGCGCATCCCATGGCCATGAAACCCCTGGCCAATCTGGTGTCGGCGAAGAAGATCGTCTTTGGGACCGATTTTCCTTTCAGAACCGCCGGCGACCACGTCAAGGGCCTTGCCGGCTGCGAGTTCAATACAGAAGATCTCGCGCTCATTTATCGCGGCAATGCCGTGCAGCTGATGCCGCAACTCGGCAGGGCCTAATTGTTCGTGTCCGCGAGGGATGTCGCCTATTGGCCCAAAGCGGACATCGCTAGTTGCACAGCACATGTCCGCTTTCGGGGGTAAAGCGGACATCGCAATTAGACGCCGTCATGTCTGCTTTTGACCCAAAGCAGACTTCCAACCTCAAATAACTGTCCGCTTATGGCCTGAGCAGTCAGCCAAGCGTGACTTAACTGACGTTCGACTGCAGCACGACGACTTTGGTCCCAACCGGCGTGCGCTCGTAGAGATCGATCACGTCGTCGTTGAGCATGCGGATGCAACCGGAAGAAACGTTGCTGCCGATCTTCCATGGCTCGTTTGTACCATGGATCCGGTACAGCGTGTCCTTGTTGCCTTGCCAGAGATAGAGCGCGCGGGCGCCCATCGGGCTATCAGGGCCGCCGGGGATACCTTCGCCGCTGGGTAATTGCTTTATACCCGTTCTGAGCTCAGGGTGGCGCACGAGAATGTCGCCGGTGGGATACCAGTCCGGCCATTCCTGCTTGCTGTGGACCTTGGCCACACCCGACCAGCCAAATCCTTCGCCACCGACAGCAACCCCGTACCGCACAGCCGTGCCGCCACCTTCGACGTAGTAAAGGTAGTGATTCGCCGGATCCACGACGATCGTGCCGCGCGGCTCGCGGGTGGCGTACTGAACTTCTGTCCGGCGGAATGCGGGATCGATCTCGGTCGGATGCATCGGGGCAGTCGCGCAACCGGCGAGGCCCACCATTGCAATGGCGAAAATACCGTCAGCCAGGATGCGATGACTCAGAGCGCGCATGGGAAAAGATTGAGCCTGCGCCGTGGCGAAATCAAGAAAGGAGAGTGTCTGTGGTGGCGCGGGCTTTTGGCCATTGGTCCAGTCTGAGGCAATGTCCGCTTTCGGGGGTAAAGCGGACATGACCGTTTGCGGGAATCCGCTTTCGTGGTCGCTATTGGGGGCAAAGCGGACATGCCCTTTTGCACTGCATATGTCCGCTAATGACCCAAAGCGGACATAGGCGGGGCCTTTCCCGATGCAGGTTTGAGCCGTTACGATGCCCTGTCCTGAGCTTCGGGGGAGGCGATGAGGCGGCGCGAGTTCATCACGTTCTTAGGCGGCGCGGCGGCCACCTGGCCGTTCGCTGCCCGTGCGCAGCAAGGCGAGCGCGTGCGACGCGTTGGCGTGCTTATGAATATTGCCGAGGACGATCCACAATCAAAGGTCGGGGTCTCAGCCTTCGAGGGCGGTTTGGGGGAATTGGGCTGGACACTCGGTAGCAACATGCAGATCGAGTATCGCTGGGGAGCCGGTGATGCGAACCGTTATCGCAAATATGCGCCGGAATTGGTCGCGCTTTCGCCGGATGTCATCATGGCCGTTGGCGGCACAGCCGTGGGCGCACTGCAACAAGCGAGCCGCACCGTGCCGATCGTGTTCGTGGCAGTGACCGATCCAGTCAGCCGCGGCTTGGTCGCGAATTTGGCACGCCCGAGCGGCAATACCACCGGCTTTATCGAATTCGAATACACCATGTGTGCGAAATGGCCGGAGTTCCTCAAGCAGATTGCGCCGAGCGTAACGCGAGCAGCCGTCATTCGGGATCCCATCGAATTCTCCGGGATCGGTCAGTTGGCCGCGATCCAAGGCGTCGCGCCGTCATTCGGAGTAGAGATAACCGCGGTCGACGCGCGCGATACCAAGGAAATCGAGCGTGCGATAACTGAATTCGCTCGCGGCTTGAATGGTGGCCTGATCGTGACCTTGAGTGGGTCGTCGATTGGCCATCGCAAATTGATCATTACGCTCGCGGCCCGGCACAAGTTGCCCGCGGTGTATGCCGCCCGATATTTCGTCACCGACGGCGGGCTCATCTCCTATGGGGCAGCTTTAACCGACCAGTATCGCCGCGCCGCCGAATACGTCGATCGCATCCTTAAAGGCGAAAAGCCGAGCGACCTTCCAGTACAGGCGCCGACAAAGTACGAACTGACCGTCAATCTCAAGACAGCCAAGGCGCTCGGCCTTACCGTGCCACCATCAATACTCGCACAGGCAGATGAGGTGATCGAATAGAAGCGCGATGTCCGCTTATGGCCCAAAGCGGACATGGCTAGTGGCACCGCATATGTCCGCTTTTGCGGGTAAAGCGGAACATCGCGCTACTTCGAGGGTAACCCAAAGGCTGATATGACATATGCGGTTTATCGGGAGGGAATTGTAATGACCCAAGCCATTGCCAAACCAAAATACGACTTCAGCGACCGCACGAAATACGACGCGCTGATGGAGGTCGTGCGGAACCGCCTGACGACCCGGGCATTCGATTCTAGCTATGTCATGCCACGTGATCATTACGAGATGATTCTCGATGCGGCGCGCCATGCCCCCTCGGGCGCTAATGCGCAGCCCTGGCACTTCATCGTGATAACGGATCAGGATCTAAAGAACAAAATTATGGAGTATTTTCGCGAGGAACAGGTTCATCGCGCCAAGCTGAAGATGAAATTCCCAACGCCTGACTACCGCGGCCTTGCGACGGCACCGGGGTTCATTGTAGTTGCCAGCGACTTTCGGTGGGTGAAAGCATTTCCAGTTCTCAATGACGGTTCTGAGCTTGACAGAATGTACAAGGAGAACGCCGAGCGCATTTTGCTGCAGAGCGTAGCGGCAGCCACGATGTCGGCGCACCTCGCTGCTGCAGCATTGGGCTATAACGTTTGGTGGGTCACAGCCATAGGTCAAGAAAAAGCGCAGAAGGCGATGAAGCCTTTACTGGGTATCCCGGAAGAGTTGTCAGTACTCGATATTATGTGTTTCGGGCCGCCATCCAAGCCGCCCTATAAGCGGTGGAAGAAGGAATTAGGCGAGATTATGAACTGGAATAAATTTGATCGGACCCATTTCATGACTGACGCTCAGATCGACGAATGGGTTGCTACCACACGCCACAAGGTGATGTATCGGGACGCCCAGAACGTCGACTAGGCCGCACTCTGTCGGCTATTGGCACTCAGCGGTACAAATCCAACCACACCCGCCTTTGTTTGCTATTGGAGTAACAGCGGACACGGGTCAGATACGCTTGACGTCGCCGCAGCCCATGGCAGGACTCTTTATAATTTAAGATCTATTGCCTTCGGGCGTTGATAAGCTTTTCGTTCTTTCCTTGTCAGTTGAATGGATACCTTCGAGACGAAAGCTAACATGAAACTTGTGCTGCACATGTCCGCTTTCGGGGGCAAAGCGGACATGCCCTTTTGCACCGCACATGTCTGCTTTTGACCCAAAGCGGACATTGCCTAAAGCCAAGTCCAGCCCCTTCCAGTGTGCTAGTTTGAGCCGCTACCATGCCTTGTCCTGAGCCTCGGGGGGAGGCAGTGAGACGACGCGACAAAGCAGGCGGAGAAGCAGTTAAGACGCGGCGCCGTAAGATGGTAACGCTAAAGCACCGCAATGGGCCAAAAGTTGTCCGCCGTCGCAGCGCAACCACTGCCAGCCTGAAAACAGAGGTCGCAAGGCTCACCCGCGAGCTAACCGAGGCGTTACGGCAGCAGACAGTATCATCGGAAGTGCTGCGCCTAATCAGCGGTTCACATACCGAGCTCACTCGAATATTCGAAACGATTTTGGCTAATGCCACGAAACTGTGTGATGCCAATTTCGGCGTCTTGACTGTCTATGAAGGCGATGCGTTCCGCGTAGTCGCGCTGCACAATGCTCCCCCAGCCTTTGTCGAGCTTCGACGACGTGAACCAGTAATGCGTGCTGGTCCACTGATGCGCATCGCGGTTACCAAGCAGCCAATTCATATATCGGACCTGAGCGCTCAACACCCATCCTTTAAGCAGGACGATGCTGACAGTGCCGCCTTCTCCGCACTTGCCGGGGTACGCACCGTGGTAGTAGTGCCGATGCTAAAGGAACAGGAATTGGTCGGCACGATTGGCGTATACCGGCGCGAAGTGGTTCCTTTTACGGAAAAGCAGATTGAGCTGCTCCAAACTTTCGCCAGCCAAGCCGTCATCGCCATCGAAAATACGCGGCTGCTCAGCGAACTGCGCGAATCGTTGCAGCAGCAGACCGCCACCGCCGACGTGCTCAAGGTCATTAGCCGTTCGACCTTCGATCTGCAGACGGTGCTCGATACCCTCGTCGAGTCCGCAGCGCACCTCTGCGAGGCG
>DASWAK010000275.1:0-2339 GCA_036391175.1 Pseudolabrys sp. | reverse complement strand
TTGACGCTAACTAGAACCAATGTTCGAAATAAGTGTCTCATAAATAAAATCCTGCTTTCGATAAACCAAACCTAACAATTCTATGGGGAGGCACCACGATGACAGTACATTCCCGGCTATGCCAGGCGTTTGAATCTCTGCCAATCCCCCGGGCGGTCACAGCGATTGCAGTTTGCCCTGTTGTGTTCCTGTTCGGGGCGTACGCTGTTGCCCAGGACTATCCGCCGTACGGTCCCAATCTTCCCACGGCGCATTTCGATCATGGCAACCGCGGGCATGCGATACCGCCGCCGCCGAAACTCAAATGTCCTGTTCTGTCACCGAGTTGTACGGACACCAGAACGGCGCAATCTGAATGGAACACCGAGTTGCTCGGCTCCGACACTCTGGATGGACGCTCGACCTACCAGCCACTCGTTGTGCACCAGGGCGACCGTTACATCGCTTACATGGGTCATCATGCGGGCTGCGCGATCAACCGGCTGAACGGCCAGAACGAGGTGAACGGGACATCGATTCTTGATGTGACCGATCCGCAGCACCCAATCTACCTGCACCACATTATCGGAGCCGGGAGTTGCGCCGGCGGCGGCGAAGCCGGCGGCAACCAGATGGTCCGCGTATGCGGTGGCGATAGCTTACCCTCCAACTCGCAGGCCGAAGCTAACCGCAAGCATGGCCACTACTACCTGCTGCGAAACAACGGAGCAGCATCGCACCAGGTTTACGACGTCACCGATCCCAGCAACCCGACCTTGCTGACGACGATCGCGCCGGGCGAAACCGTCACTCACAAGAATTATTGGGAATGCTACACCGGCCTTGCTTACCTGGTGGGTAATGACAGCCAAGCCTCAAACGGCCGGACCGACGCAACCGGCAAGCCCGACTCAGCCCCGGGCTGGCGCAACAACTTCCAACACATAAAAATCTACAATCTGCACGATCCGGCCCGCCCCGAGTATATCCGCGACTTCGGCTTTGTCGGCCAGCAGCCTGGGGGCATTACGGTGGAAGGGCTGGTAGATCCGCCGTCCGCAATTCACGGACCGATTCCTGCAGGGAACCGCATTTACGCTCCCTATGGAGTAGGCAGTAACGGCGCGGTGCAGATACTCGACAGCGACAAAGTGCTAAAGGGTTGCACCAAACCCGGCGCGTCACTCCTCTGCGCCACGAGTCCCACCCAAGCCGAGATGCTGGATCCGCAACTCGGATGGTTCACCTTGCCCGGCACCAGCCTGCAAGGCGGACACACTTCATTCCCGATCTTCGGCGAAGAAAATGGCAAACCCCGCAATCTGATTCTGGTCGTTTCCGAAGAAGGAGGCAACGAATGCCAGGCAGGCACTGCTCCACATGCGGCCTGGCTCTATGACGTCACTGACGAGGCGCATCCGAAGCTTATCGCGGAAGACCCCAGCGATCCGGCGCGGACCAAGATCGACGTGCCAAACGGATTCGACTACACGTGGGTGGGGATCGAACCCGGAAATGGCAAGGCAACCGAATTTACCGGTCAGCCAGAAACCTTCTGCGGCACCACGGACTGCCCCAAGTCCGGCGTCTACGGCGCCAGCGTCACGCCGCAGGATTCGCCACAGAACCCGAACAGCTTCTGTAATCAGGGAGCGCGTTTTGGCAGCCACTCCTCTGCGGAGCTGTTTTATCCGCCCTACTATGGCAGATTGGCGATTATGGCGTGGTTTACCGGCGGGCTGCGTGTGTTTGACATTCGCAATCCTGACGATCCGCGGCCCATCGCGTATTTCATCCCCGACCCCAACGACACAGGCTGCGGCCCGCAAGGCGGCCCTTCGCCCGGTCCGGGCTGCACGATGCCCAACACGGGTCGCGACGGCCACAAAGTCAACGCAATCCACACCAACAACGCTGAAGTGGACGCTCGCGGTTTGATCTACACTGCCGATCGCGCCGGCACCGGCATGCACATCATCAAGCTGACTGGCCAAGCGGCAGCAGCGGCAGTTGGTCCCGGCAAATAAAAAGCAAGGATACCCTTGATCGCGGTCAGCCTGTTTGGGCTGGCCGCGGTCTCAGAGGTGCCTGCCGCCGGTGAAAGGAAAACACCGCACAGGCTGTGAGCCGTTGGATTAACGCCACACCCGCTCACTGGCGGCGTCCTCGCGTTAAGTCGTAACCGCGAGGAAAGAGCACGTCGATGCTGAGGCCGACGTGCTCATTCCGTTATCGCTGCGGCAGTTGCGCGTCCGCATCCGTTTTCAATGCCGCGATGGCCGACTGCCAGGCCGGATGCTTTGGTTGTTGGCCCAGTTGATACTCTGCAAGATTCCACGAGAGATTGCCGGTCACACCTG
>DASWAK010000274.1:0-1704 GCA_036391175.1 Pseudolabrys sp. | reverse complement strand
CCCATATCGGCACCTGGGCGATGGATAAGCTCGTCCGGTTTTCGCTTCTGCCGCAAGATGACGAACCGATCCTTTGGGACTTCGGTTCCGCGGCGCGACACCATCAGATCTACTGCCCCTGGCTCGCCGAGCGCTCCCGCGCCGGGATTTCCACGCTACGTGGCGCGACCCACCCGAGTTCTGGCTTAGCCGAAGATTTGGCGAAGAAAATCAAGCTCGAACTAGAGAAGCGCAAACTGCTAAACGAGCCTTTAGGCGTGGATGTCATCGAGCTGCCCGTGCTTTTCGCCCTGCAGGCCGAAGGAATCAAAGTTGTCGACGGCCAGCAGCTCATGCATGAAGTGCGGAAGATCAAGACTCAGGACGAAATTACCTTACTCAATACGGCGTGCATGATGGTCGATTCCGCTTACGAAGAGCTGTACCGTTTCATGCGTCCGGGAGTGCGCGAAAACGAATGCGTGGGGCTCGTAAGCAAAGTACTCTACGATCTCGGCTCGGAGCACGTCGAAGGCGTCAACGCCATCTCCGGCGAGCGCTGCAGTCCTCACCCACACGTCTATACGGACCGCGTTTTGCGCCCCGGCGATCCGGCATTCTTCGATATCCTGCATAGCTACAACGGCTACCGCACCTGTTATTATCGAACCTTCGCCATCGGCAGCACCTCGCCTGCGATGGTCGATGCTTACAAGCGCTGTCGCGACTACATGGATGCGGCCATCAGTATCGTGAAACCCGGTATCACGACGGCGGATGTCGTCAAGCTCTGGCCCAAAGCCGAAGAATTCGGCTTCGCCAATGAAGAGGCTGCTTTTGCACTGCAATACGGCCACGGTGTCGGTCTCTCGATCTGGGAGAAACCGATTTTCAGTCGTCTGGTGTCACTCGATCATCCCGAGGTCATCGAGGAGGGGATGGTGTTCGCGCTCGAAACCTATTGGCCCGCTGCTGACGGTTGGTCGGCGGCTCGGCTCGAAGAGGAAGTGGTGGTGAGTAAGGACGGCTGCGAGGTCATCACGCGCTTTCCTGCCGAAAAATTGCTGGTGGCCGGCACGCACTATTTTACGGCGGGCGGGCCGCTGCCAACTACACGGGAAGCGCAATCGAATTTAAACAACCCAGGATCGCTGGAGAGAGTAAAGAAGGCGTGAAGTGAGAGGCGATAGGCATGAGAGGATCTTTCTGTGTCTATCACCTCGCGCCTTTCGTGTAGGACATTGAAGTATGGCAACTGACGTAATCATGCCTGCGCTCGGAGTCGCGCAGGAAAAAGGAACACTGATCAACTGGCTCAAAGCCGAAGGGCAGTCGGTTACCAAGGGCGAGCCTCTCATGGAGGTGGAGACCGACAAGGCAACCGTGGAGATTGAAGCGCCAGCTTCAGGCATTTTGACCAACGTGATCGCGTCTCCGGGAGACGAGATACCGGTGGGAAATAAAATTGCGCTTATTCTGGCTCCCGGAGAAAAAGCTGAAGGCACAAGCGCAAAGCCTTCAACCGCCGTTCGCGCTCGCGCCGAAGCGGCGCCACAAAAGCCCGCAAAAACAGAGCTTGCGCCTGCGCGGACAGAGGAAAGCCGCCCGTCCGGCATTATCCCGGCGTCGCCGGCGGCGCGCAGAATCGCGCGCGAAAAAGGCGTCGATTTATCGACGCTGCGCGGCACGGGCCCGGAAGGGGCAATTCTGGCCGAAGACGTAGCG
>DASWAK010000273.1:0-4320 GCA_036391175.1 Pseudolabrys sp. | reverse complement strand
TGCGTTTGAAAAGTTTTGATGCGTGCTATTTGGAAGTTGACTTGAGACAATTATTGCAAGGGCTCCAAAATTTCGGTCAAGTGGGTTCTCTTTTCAATCGGGGTCTTTCGCTTCATTCCATTCAGCTCTGTGCTTCCTCTCGCGCGCACGCGCCGCGCGCTGCCCAGCACTTGGCGTTTTTCATTTTGACTTATTATCTGGCGCGCCTGCTGTTGCAAGGGCGCCGGCCGATATCAGTTGCGACATGGCGCCGAGACAAATCTGACGGCAAGACGGCAGCAAACGCAATTCCAGCAATCGGCCGCAGTCCGCAACCAAATAAGGTAACACGCATAGGTTGTATGCTCCATCCTGCGATGGCGTGAGGCGGATTGGTCAAAGCCTCGGCGCCGGTTGCAGATTGCCGTTGTCGGGCCTAGGTCTGGACGGTTGTTTGCAAGAATTCATCGGGGATGGAGCACGACATGGCGGGCGGGAAGGGTAAGCAGTCACGCTCAAAGGCAAAAACGAAAAAGAAAAAATCGGTCAGAGCCGCAAAACCGATCGAGCTTTATTACTGGCCGACGCCGAATGGCTTCAAAATTTCAATCATGCTGGAAGAATGTGGCCTGCCGTATGTGATGAAGCCCATCAACATCGCTAAGGGAGAGCAATTTAATCCCGATTTCCTGAAGATCGCCCCCAATAATCGAATGCCGGCAATTGTCGACCCGCAAGGGCCGGGCGGACGGCCAATTTCCATCTTCGAGTCAGGTGCGATCCTGCAATACCTCGGGCGTAAAACCGGAAAGTTTTATCCGGCAGATGAACGCGCGCGCGTCGAGGTCGATCAGTGGCTGTTCTGGCAGATGGGTGGACTGGGGCCGATGGCCGGCCAACTCAATCACTTCAAGCGCTACGCGCGCGAGACTCTTGACTACGCGATAAAGCGCTATGAGGACGAGGTTAATCGGCTCTACGGCGTGATGAATGTACGGCTAAAGGATCATCAATTCCTCGCCGGCAGATATTCGATCGCCGATATGGCTTGCGTTGGCTGGGCCAATCTGTGGCAGCGGCAAGGTCAGGACATTGAGCAATTTCCCAACCTGAAGCGCTGGCTGGAAGCAGTGAAAGCGCGGCCCGCGGTTAAGCGTGGCATGGCGCTCGGACTCGAGCTCCGCCAAGGCATCGACATGAAAGATCCAAAAGTCCAGGCGGTGCTGTTCAATCAGCGCGCACGCGCGAGTTGACGTTTGCTTCGGTTGTCCCCACACATTCCCATCTGTGCTGCCACCGACCCGCGAAACGCAAGCGGAGAATGGTCGAACAATGGCGACATTGTTTGGTGGTTAGCTGCCGCTGAACGAGATCGGTTAGCGATCTCTCAATAGGCAGCCAAATAGGCTATTTGCGGCCCTAATGCGGCATGAAGCAACGCAAGGTGATCTGCGTTCATTTCCGATTCATCGCATCACTTAAACTGCCATTCAAATTTTCCCACCAAGATGACACCGCTTGGACGAAGTTCTGGGCAACAAGGGACAAGGCGTGCCGATGGGTCGCTTGGGGCGCACCGGTCGGGAAAAGGGGGAGCCGAAATGACGAGCATGGAAATGGCGTCGGGGGGCGCCGAACCAGCGAACGCCGAAGATTGCTTCGGCCTTGGCATGGTCTATTCCGCGGGAGCGGGCGTATCGGTTGATCTGGTACAGGCGCACAAGTGGTTCAACATCGCGGCCATGCACGGCCACAAGGACGCTGCGCAACTGCGCCGTGAGATTGCCGAACAGATGAGCGATGCCGAAATCGGCTGTGCGCAGCGCGCAGCGCGGGACTGGTTGAAAACACATCCTCAGGCGCCATCTCCGGTCGCTGCTGTTCGCGTCGCGGCCTGATCGGGGAGATCATTCCTTTGTGGTGATGCGGAGGAGCGCGTCACGCACCGCCGCGATCACGCTGGGCCAATCGCCGGGCGCAGGCTGGCGCAAAAGTCGCGCTTGCGGATACCAAGGGGTGCGCTCACTCGTGCGCGTCCATCGCCAGTCGGCCGAAAACGGCAGCAATACCCAGACCTCGCGTCCTATCGCGCCGGCAAGATGGACGACCGACGTATCGACCGCGATGGTGAGATCCGCGAGTGCAGTGATGGCCGCGGTATCGGCCATGTCAGAAAGTTCATCGCCGACGTGAGTGATGTTGTTTTGCCGCGCCAGCAGCGCGGCATCGCCCTCACGTAGTTCGCGTTGGACGCTGATGAAGGAAATGCCTTCGAGCGCGAACAGCGGTTCAATCACCTTGAGATCAACCGATCGATTGCGGTCGTTCGGATGACGCACATGGCCGGCCCAGGCCAGCGCAATGCGTTTTCCTGACAGCGCCTCAACCATCGGCCGCCATTTTGCGACGTGCGCATCATCGGCGTGTAGATAGGGAATTTCGGCAGGGATGGTCGATTGCTCAGTCTTAAGTGCCAAGGGCAGGCTGCCCAGCGGGCAATAGACGTCATAAGCGGGTAGGGCCTCGCCTCGCGCATGACATGAGGCCACGCCATCGACACGGGCGAGAAGCGATTTCAATTCAGGCTGCACCTCGAGCACAACCGTCGCACCGGCGCGCGCCAATAGCGGAGCGTAACGGACAAACTGCATCGTGTCGCCGAGACCTTGCTCGGCCGTTAATAGAATAGTGCGATGACCAAGCGGAAATTCGCCAAGCCAGAGCCGGCCGCGGTAATTGCGCCGCGTGTCGGACATGCCACTGCGCTTCCAGCGCCATTCATATTCCGCAAAGCCGCGTCCTAATTCGCCTAGAGTGAGCAGAGAAAGAGCGGAATTCCAATGAGCGTCAGCAGAGTCCTTGTTGATGGCAATTGCTTTAGTGAAACTCGTAACTGCTTCCTCGTGCCGATTAAGTGCCTGCAATGCGCGACCGCGATTATGCCAGGCCTTCGCATGTTGGGGTGCATACGCCAACATGTGGTCAAATGTATTGAGGGCTTCCGAAAAACGATTGAGGTCGAGCAACGCAGTGCCGCGATTGTACAAGGCTTCGACCTGGTTCGGCGCCTGCGCGAGGATTGCGTCAAAATCAGCGAGCGCTTGCGTGTGCCGTCCGAGAGCAGCGCATGCCACCCCACGATTGAGAAGGGCATCACCACGGGCAGGATTGCGCGCCAACACCGTATCGAAGCAGGGAATTGCATCCTCGGTACGGTTGAGCGTGCTTAATGCATTGCCGCGATAAAGGAGTGCGTCCGGATCACCCGGCCGCAAGGCGAGTGCCTCGTCTAAACGATCGAGCGCTTCGGCGTCGCGCTTGAGCGCATGCAGGACGTTAGCAAAGTTGATCAGCACGTCGGGCACGTTCGGATTGATCTTCAACGCCGCCGCCATCAGGCGGTAGGCTTCGCCCATATGGCCGCTTTGCGCCTTGATGAGCCCCAGCAAATGCAGCGCGTCGAAATTGTCCGGCGCTGCCTTGAGGATGCGGGTGTAAAGCTTCTCAGCCTCGCGCCGACGTCCCTGCTGATGCAGGGCCAGTGCCTCTTGCAGGGTTTGCGCGATATTGAAGGGCCTTGATTGCACGGCGGCGCAATTGCGCACGACCGCAAAAGCCAGTCAATGCAGCTAGTTGGGCTGTCGCTTGCGGTTGCGTGTAGCTGGCCCTGGCCGCCGTGGATTGTAGAATTGATTGGGCTCACAGAAACCGCCGATGCCACTTACCGTTGCTCTGCACTGTTCGATCGTGAGAAAGCCGCAGTTTGTTCCGCCACCCCCGTTGCCACCATAGACGGCGCACCACGGATAGGGATCGTAGGGCATCTCATAGGCGAGCGCGGACGATGATGTGAGCACAGCCGGCAGCACGAGCGCGGCAAAAATGAAGCTTGTCAATCGCATCAAAGCCTCCTCGTGTGTCTCGGGCGGAATAACCCCTGGCGGCGTCCTTTAGTTCGTGTATGGGCGCCTAGATTCGGCGCACTCAGGCCTTCTGCACCCAAAATTGGTACATGCCCGAGAATGTATCGGGATATTTAATTTCGACTTCGTGCCAGCGATCGAGATCGGTCATTGACCAGCCTTGTTGTGCAAAAAGCCCTCGGTAGCGGGACATGGCTCCACCAGCGAATTCGAAGCCGAGAAAGCGCAGGCCATTCTGCGCCACAAAATTATTGATTGCGGGAATGGTAAGACGGTTTTCCTGCACATGAAATAGTAGGTCGCGGCACTCACTGGTGCTGAAAAAATCATTGAAGCGCGTGACACTGGCTAAATGCGTTTTGAGTATCTCTTGCCGGCAGCGCCGGATTTCGGCTGGGGTTGAACCAAAGCCACGCTG
>DASWAK010000272.1:0-5136 GCA_036391175.1 Pseudolabrys sp. | reverse complement strand
CGCATCGTTGCGTCGTAGCCCGCGCTTATTACATTCTTTCCGTCCGGCGAGAACGCAACTCCGTTAACGTTCTGCGCATTGCCCTCGAGCACGCGAGGTTCGCCACCGTTTAGCGGCCACAGGCGGATGGTGCGATCCCATGATGCGGAGGCGAGGATCGTACCGTCGGGCGACACCGCCACGCTCACGATCGGCCCGGTATGGCCATCGAGGATCTTGTCGGGCTGCTGCTTTGCAGGTGTCCAGATTGCGATATGCGCGTCTGCGCCGGCGGTAACGATGCGCCCGTCCTTCAGATAGGCGACTGCGTTCACTGCGCCATCGTGGAAGCGCAACACTTGCTCGGCAGCGTCGCGGGCAAGTGACCAGCGGATCGCCGACGTGTCGAAGCTTCCCGATACGGCGCGCGTGCCATCCGGTGAGATCGCCAGCGCCCGCACCGGCCCGCCATGGCCGCGCAACTGTGCCTGCGCCGCATTGAACATCAGTGGCAGCAGCACCAAGCTGATGCTCAGACGTTTGATCAAATGCGATATCATGCTGTCCAATATAACCGGCCGCACGGCAGAATTTAGTCGTTGCCGGGATCCATGCCGAGCGCGCGCACGCGCGCACGCACACGCTCATCACGCAATGCGGCAAGGAATGCCTGGACCGCCGGACGCTCTCGCCGGCTCTCCACCACGAGAAAGTCATAGTGCTCCGGTGACACAGGCAGGAACCCGAGGCCGTAGAGTTTCGCCACCGATCCGATGGCGAGACCCCAATCGGCACGACCCTGCGCAATCGCTGCCGCAACCGCATTATGGGATTTCGGTTGATTGGCGTAGCCCGGCGGTCGCACACCATTGAGCAGTTTATCAATCAGGACGCGTGTGCCCGCGCCGGCGTTGCGGTTGACCATCAGTGCGGAGGTATCAGCCAGGGCAATTTTCAGCGCCTCTTGTGCGCTCCGGCCCTCGAAACGCGCATCACCCGGCCGAAACAATAAGCCCTGCATTCGCCGCCAGCCCGGTACCAGACTGAGACCGGGTGTCACCAGATACTTATTATATTGTCCGCTCGCCGGGTCGATCAGGTGAACCGGGGCTATATCGCATTCACCGCGATTTGCCGCTGCCACGCCACCCAGACTGCCGACCGCCAGCGTACGGGCCGAGAAACCGCGGTCGGCGAGCTCCCCTACCACGACATCGAGCGCCACGTCGTGGCTTCCCATGATCACCAGGTCGGGGGCACGCGCCGTACTGCCGATCAGCGTCACTTGCGTGGTGCTGTCGGCGTCGAGCGTTGAGGCGAGAGCGTCGATCTCCAGAAAACCGTCGGCCTGGGAGAAGCTGGTCACCGCTCCCGAGCCCTTGCCGGTGGGAAACGCGACTGCGCCTTCCTCACCCACGACCAGCGACACCAACACAAACTCCTTGCGACCAAGTTCGGATGCGACTCGTACCGGCACGCGCGCGCTGATCGTCTCGGCCGCCTCCGGCGGCAAACCGGCGCGGGCGCGGATCACCGGCGCGACAAAAGCGTGGAAAGTGAAGATTGCCGAGGTCGGAAACCCTGGCAGCACGACGATCGGCTTGTCCTCGACGACGCCAAGGCACAGCGGCTTGCCGGGTTTGAGCGCGACACCGTGCACAAGAATTCCCGGCTTGCCCAATTGCGACACGACGCGATGCGATAGATCGCCAGCACCTTTCGATGTGCCGCCCGAGAGCACCACTATATCGCTCGCTGCGAGCGCCTCGCGCACCGTTTTTTCCAGGATGACCACGTCGTCAGGATAGGCGCCAAACATGAGCGGCTTACCGCCGGCTTCGGCGACAGCAGCTGCAATAATGGCGCTGTTGCTGTCATATACGCCCGCCGGCTTGAGCGGCCTGCCCGGCTCGACCAACTCGTCACCGGTCGAGAGCACTGCGACTTTCGGTCTCCGCACCACCTCGACGCGGTCGAGACCACAGGCCGCCAACATGCCGATCTCGCGCGCGCCGATGCATGTGCCACGCCGCAGGAGCGTCTCTCCGCGTGCGATGTCCGAGCCAGCATAGGAAACAAACTGTCCGGGCGCCGCGGTACGGCGAAGCTCAATGCGCGGGGAGCCGTCCTCGATGAGTTCGGTCTGCTCAATCATCACCACTGCATCGGCGCCACGCGGAATCACGCCGCCGGTGGCGATCGCAGTACACGTTCCCGGCGCGACCGCGACAACCGGCGCGTAACCGCAAGCAATGACTTCGCCATTGAGCGTGAGCACCTTGGGGTTTCCATCGCTGGCGCCAACGGTGTCGGCAGCGCGCACAGCAAAACCATCGACGTTTGAACGGTCGAAGGGCGGCGCATCAACGGCGGCAACCACATCATGGGCGAGCACGCGCGTGCGCGCGTCGGCAAGCGCCACAGCCTCGGCTGGAAGCGGGGCAAGATCGAGATGTCGCTCGAAGCGCACGCGCGCTTCTTCCGCCGACACAACCTCAAGAAATTGCTCCTGCCGAGCGGCAGCGCGCACCCGCGCGATCAGATCACTATCCCGGCTTGGTCGCGGCTTTCGGCTTTCGCTCATTTTGCGACCCTCATGGCCACGGCCTAATTTGAACGGATGCTCCGCGGGCGTACCCTTCGCTGTCGGCTGGCACCAAAACCCATCCATCCGAGCGAGCGAGCGACGATAGTGGCAGATATTTCGTCGCCAGCGGTTCGGCTTCGCCGGCGTTACGCCGCACCGGAACGACTTCTGCAAGACCCACGGTCGAGCTCACCTTACGCGCAAGAGGTAACGTTTCCACCGGTTCGTTTTCATTGCTCTTGGCTGCCGCGAGCCGATCGAGCAGGCGTCGCCCGACGACGAGCCAGACGCTGAGCGCGGCATCGAGCCGTCCGGGCAACAGCAGCACCGGTCTAGCACCGACGAAACCGAGTGCTGCCGTTTGTCCCGGCGTCAATGCCATGCCGTGGACCGCGAGCCGTCCCTCGCGTGCGAGCGTCTGCACACTGCTGTCGTTACGTCCGCTGCCGGTCCCGCCGATCGCAACAATTGCATCCGCGCTTTCAGTAGCCATCGTCACGTCGAGACCGCGACCGCTTTCGTCCAACTGTGCCGAACCACCGCGCCGCTCGATATCAGCCGCCACCAACTGTGCCGCAGCAATGATAATGGCGCTGCCGCGCACTGGCAGAACGCGAATGCGCGGCTCACGCACCGTGATGCGCGCAACCCCGGCCGCGGAGAAGGCCGCAAGATCGGTGACGCGCAGCCGCTCGCCAGCCCGTCGCAACGGAATTGTTGAGTCGCTGTCGACACCCGCCGCCAACACGCCATCGCCAGGATTGACGGCGAGAAGCGCCTCGGCGCGGCCGTCGAAAACTTTCACTGCATCAATAGGAGCAACACTGTCAGTGCCGGCCGGCATCGCCTGTCCGGCCTCGACGCGCGAGGGCGTGCGCATTAGCGGCGATGGTGCATAGCCGCCGGCGCCAAGAGTTTCGTCTGCGCTGATCGCCCAGCCATCCTGCAATGCCAGCGCTGAAGCGGGACGAGCCGGTGCCAACGCGTCGGTGGCAAGCGTGCGGCCCGCGGCAGCAGACACGTCGATGGTTCGCTGGGTGACCGGCTTCACCTCGGCGTCAACCATGACCAGCACATCGGCGAGAGGCGTCAGCCGTGGGATTGTCTGTATTGCCTCGGACGCCGCCATTGTCGTGCTTGACCTTGTTGTACTCAAAGACTTCAGTTTAGCTCAACAACGCTGCGGTTGCAGCGCAGCTTTCTATTGATGAAATGTGGGAGAAGTAAGCGTGTTTACGACCACAAAAGACAGGGCTCTTCTCACCACCACCACCGGAGCGCTTCCCCGCCCAAGTTGGTACACCGAAAACCTGCGTGGCATTCCGCTCTCGCAAGGATTTTCCCGCCTCGCCTATCGCGAGCAGCATTTCGATTGCCTCGCCTGCCACGTCGCCGCCCAGCATCGCGCGGGCATCGACATCTTCGTCGACGGCGACACACGGCTCGATGACGACGTCGCTGGCCGCGCTTGGGTGAGCTACGTCACCGAACGCGTGGCCGGCATCGGCGCGCCGCGCGTGGAAGTGCCCCCTGCCGGGTTCATGGCGGACAAAGGCCCGGGCGACCTGATGTGGGAGGTAATCGAGACACGCATGACACCGCCCGTGACCGGCAAAATCGGCGAGACGACATTGCAGCTCGACCGCGCCTACAAAGCGATCGCGCCGATGACCGACAGGCCAGTGAAGATTGGCTCGATCTCGGCACAAATTTTGGCGCTGATGCTCACGAATGAGCACTACAAGAACCGACTCGACTTGTTGATGGATCTGTCCGTTGCACTCAATAAGGAGTATCACGCGCTCGCCGATGCTGGCGCACCCTTGGTGCAGATCGAGGAACCGGCAATCCACCAGGTCATTGCTGACCCCAAGCAGCCGATTAAGCCGGAGCAATGGGTGGAGGCTTTTAATGTTGAGGTGAAAGGATTGCGGGGCAAATGCGAAGTGTGGTGTCACACCTGCTGGGGCAGCCCAGCGGCGCAGCGGGTCGCGAGTAAGGATCAGTCATACAAGGCAGCGCTGCCATACCTCGACCAGCTCGACGTCGACGTGCTCACCGTCGAAGGCGCTTTCAATCGTGGCATGGACCTTGAGCATGTTGGCAAAATGATCTCGAAAGACAAGAAGATCGCGCTTGGCGTCATCAGCCACCGAACGCTGCAAGTGGAGCGGCCAGAGGACGTGGCCGATCTCATCCGCAAGGCTTTGAAATATATTGAGCCGGAACGGCTCATTCTTACGAGCGACTGCGGTTTCGGCCGGCAGTCAATGAGCAGGATACACGCATTCTACAAGATGGTGGCTCTCACCCGTGGCGTCAACGTCGTGCGCAAAGAGTTGGGAATCGAGGAGGCCTACATTCCTGCGACGGACAAGCAGCTGTCGCTGGTTCCACTGAGTGCATGACTGAAACGCTGATGAACCTTCGTGGATTGAAATGCCCGCTGCCGGCGCTGCGGGTCCGCAAGAAATTATCCGCGCTAAAATCTGGAGATCTGATCGTAGCGGAATGCACCGATCCGCTGACGACGATCGATATTCCGAATCTGTTGCGGCAGACTGGCGACA
>DASWAK010000271.1:0-7047 GCA_036391175.1 Pseudolabrys sp. | reverse complement strand
CGGAATTACGAAACGGTCGTTGGTGGACGGCGCAGACAAACCAAAAGCTCTCACGGAGCCATGCGCACCTGCGCCGAGGCTCATTGCCGGATCAATGCCGCGTAGAGATGTTCGCGTCAAATGCTGACTAGCGCACGAGATCTGCGGGCGCCAATCTTCTTCATCATACGCAGGCGATGAACTTCGACGGTGCGCGGGTCGAGCCATTGGCAGCATTAACCGTGAGCATTGCGTTTCGGATAGACCCAAAAGGCGTTCTGTGGTGACTTAGGTCGGCAAGATCCTAACTAAGGCGTGCCCAGTCCCGATCTGGAGAGTTTATGTTGCAAGGTTGGGTCGTTATCGCGGTGGCGCTTGCGTATATCGGGTTGTTGTTCCTGGTCGCGAGCTACGGCGACCGCACGCGTGGTCTCGGTCGCGAAGGTCGCGCGCGGCTTTTAATTTATCCACTGTCATTGGCGATCTATTGTACCTCGTGGACTTTCTTTGGCTCAGTAGGTTTTGCTTCACGCACCGGCTTCGACTTCCTGACGATCTATATCGGGCCGGCTCTTATGATCGGTCTATTTGGCCCGCTTCTGATGCGGGTTGTACGACTCGCCAAGGCCCAGAATATTACCTCGATCGCGGACTTCATCGCCGCACGCTACGGCAAGGGTCAGGCGGTCGCCGCTACTGTTGCGCTGATCGCGATCGTTGGGACCATTCCCTACATCGCGCTGCAACTCAAAGCGGTCTCGTCATCTCTCGAAACAATCCTTGCACATGTTGCATCGGCCACCGAGGTAACCCGCCCACTGCTCGGAGACATTGCGCTCTTCGTGGCGCTGTCGATGGCGACCTTCGCGGTTTTGTTCGGCACTCGTCATATTGACGCGACCGAACATCAGGACGGGCTGATGTTGGCAGTCGCTGCCGAATCTATCGTCAAGCTAGTGGCATTTCTCGCTGTTGGGATCTTCGTGACTTTCTGGATGTTCGACGGTCCGGTCGCGTTGTTCAACGAAGCCATGCAGCGACCGTCGACCGCGGCGATCTTCAGCCGCGAACCACGCATCGATACACTGGTCGCGATGACGCTGCTTTCCTTCGTGGCGTTTATCCTGTTGCCAAGGCAATTCCACGTAGCCGTGGTCGAAAATAACAATGGAAGCGAGATTAAGCGCGCCGTCTGGCTCTATCCGATCTATCTGGTGCTGATAAACCTATTCGTGGTGCCGATCGCGCTTGCCGGCCTGTTGACCTTTCCGGCCGGCAAGGTCGACAGCGACATGTTCGTGCTCGCTCTACCCCTCGAAAGCGGTTCCAACCTCTTCACCATCGTTGCCTTCATCGGTGGTCTGTCAGCAGCCACCGCGATGGTAATCGTCGAATCGGTCGCCCTCTCGATCATGGTGTCGAATGACCTGGTCATGCCGTTCGTACTGCAACGACGCGAGAGGCTCATCAGCGGCCGTGAAAATATCGGCTCATTGCTGCTAATGGTGCGGCGGCTGGCGATTTTCGCCATTCTCCTGCTCGCTTACGTCTACTACCGCTCGGCGGGCGAGGCGCAGCTTGCCTCAATCGGCCTGCTTTCATTCGCCGCCATTGCACAGTTGGCGCCGGCGTTCTTCGGAGGGTTGCTGTGGCGACGCGCGACAGCCGCCGGCGCCATTGCCGGCATGACGGCCGGTTTTTTGGTGTGGGCCTATACACTGCTGCTTCCAACATTGTCCGACATCGGAGTGATCGGCGAGCGCATCCTCACCGAGGGTCCCTGGGGTCTCGGCATGTTGCGCCCGCAGCATTTGTTCGGACTCGAGCTCGCGCCGTTGGTACACGGGGTGACCTGGAGCCTGCTGGTCAATGTGCTTTGCTATGTAGGCTTCTCGCTGCGCCGGGCGCCCTCCCCGATCGAGCGGCTGCAGGCCAATACTTTCGTACCGTCGGATTTCACGCCGATCGCGCCGAGCTTCCGGCTCTGGCGCTCCTCGGTGACCGTGGAAGAGCTGACTGCCACGGTTGCACGTTATCTCGGGGCGGAGCGCACGACCTCGGCTTTCGAAAGCTTCGCCGGGGCGCAACGCATCAGCCTCGGGCCCAAGGATGAGGCTGATTTCCGGCTGGTCCGCTATGCCGAGCATACTCTCGCGTCCGCGATCGGCGGTGCCTCCTCGCGGCTGGTGCTGTCGTTGCTCTTGCGCAAGCGTACGGTTTCGACCAAGGCCGCGTTGAAGCTGCTCGATGACGCCAATGCCGCGATCCAATACAACCGCGAAATCCTGCAGACTGCGCTCGACCATGTCCGCCAAGGCATTGCGGTATTCGACAAGGAATTACAGCTGATTTGCTGGAACCGGCAGTTCGGTGAAATTCTCGACGTGCCGCCGAGCCTGACCCGCGTCGGCGTCGGCCTTGCCGACATCCTGCGCTTCAACGGCAAGCGCGGTGAAGTTACTCCTGATGAGGTCGAGGAATTCGTGCGCGAGCAGATCGAGCGCTATGTCTCGGGTAGCGAGCCGTTCCTAGAACGCTTCGCGGAGGGCCTGGTGATCGAGGTGCGCGCCAACCGCATGCCGGATGGGGGCATCGTCACCACCTTCACCGATATCACGCCGAGCGTGGAAGCAGCGGAAGCGCTAGAGCGCGCCAACGAAACGCTGGAGCGGCGCGTGCATGAGCGCACCGAGGAACTGACCCGGCTTAATGCCGCGCTTGAGCGCGCCAAGGGCGAGGCTGACGCCGCCAATATTTCCAAGACCAAGTTCCTGGCAGCGGCGAGCCACGACATTCTGCAACCGCTCAACGCGGCGCGGCTCTACGTCACCAGTCTGATTGAGCGCGGCGGACGCGAGGACCGGCGCCTGGTCGACAATATTGATGCCTCGCTTGAGGCAGTTGAGGAAATCTTCGGCGCGTTGCTCGACATGTCGCGGCTTGACACTGGCGCGCTGCGTCCAGAATTCGCCAGCTTCCGCATAGACGAGCTGATGCGTCAGATCGAGCTCGAATTCGCCCCGCTCGCCGCCACCAAGGGACTCGACCTCACATTCATGCCGTGCTCGCTGGTGGTGCGTTCCGACCGTCGACTGTTGCGGCGGCTGATCCAGAATCTTGTTTCCAACGCCATAAAATATACCCCGGAGGGACGCGTTCTGGTCGGCTGCCGGCGGCGCGGCGACCATCTTCGTATCGATATCTACGACACCGGCGTCGGTATTCCTCAATCCAAGTGGCGCGATATTTTTGTCGAATTCCATCGTCTCGATCAGGGCGCCAAGATCGCGCGCGGACTGGGCCTGGGCCTCTCGATTGTCGAGCGCCTGGCGCGCGTCCTCGATTGCACGATCGAACTCGAATCGGAGGCCGGTCGCGGATCGCATTTCGCGGTGACCGTTCCGTGCTCGAATGCGGCACCGATCGAATTACCGGCACGCGACGACGCGCGCATCGATCCGGGACAACTCGCAGGCATTACCACGCTTTGCATTGACAACGAGCCGTCAGTGCTGGACGGCATGGAAACGCTGCTTCGCGGCTGGGGCTGCGAAGTAATCAAGGCATCGGATCTGGCGCCAGCACTGACGGCAATTTCCGAAAGCCACTTGATGCCGAATGGGCTACTGGTCGACTACCATCTCGACCACGGCAATGGCATCGAGGCGATCGTTGAGCTCCGCCGCCGCTATGGCGACCTTCCGGCGATCTTGATCACCGCTGACCGTTCGCCCACCGTACGCGAACATGCGCGCGCTGAAAACATTCAGGTCCTGCACAAGCCGATTAAGCCAGCAGCACTGCGCGCCCTGTTGGCACAATGGCGCATGCTGCAGGCCGCGGCCGCCGAGTAACGTAGTCAACCTTCAGCGGCGACGCTTTGCGGCCACTGACCGGCTTCGATCTTCGCGGCGGCAATCACCGCCTGGGTACGGCTTTCGACGCCGAGTTTTTGCAGGATCGCGGAGACGTGTGCCTTCACCGTCGCCTCCGACACGCCGAGCTGGTAGGCGATCTGCTTGTTCAAAAGCCCTTCCGACAACATCATCAGCACGCGCACCTGCTGCGGCGTCAGCGTCGCCATCCGCGTCATCAGCTCGGCAGCCTCGGTGTCCGAACCAGCCGCGAGATCGACGTCAGGCGGCGTCCACACCCCGCCGCCAAGGATGCGCGAGATCGCCGTGCGCATGACATCAACGCCGAGTGTTTTGGGGATAAACCCAGAGGCGCCGAATTCCATGCAGCGGCGGATAGCGGCCGGGTCGTCATTAGCCGAGACCACGATCACGGGCACACCCGGATATTGCGCGCGCATGTACATCAGGCCCGAAAATCCGCGTACACCCGGCATCGCCAGATCCAGCAGAACCAAATCGACTTCGCTGCCGCGCTCGAGCAGCTCGACCACCTCGTCGAACGTGCCGGCTTCGGCGATATCCACCCGCTCCAATAAGCCGGACACCGCTTCGCGCATAGCGCCGCGAAACAGCGGATGGTCGTCCGCAATCACAAGCCGATACTGCAAGGCTTCATTCAACCGGATGGTCCTTCGGTATTTCGACGCCGCGGCCTTGCGCCGCACCAATTTTTGCGGACGAAACCGCGCTTTAAATCATGTTCCTCCCCCGCTCCTTTGAGCGCAAGCCTTTCACCGCACGATGAAAATCGTGCCTGGCTGGGCTACGCTGCAGTGCGGGAAATAGCTTATAAATCTGCACCTTAGAGAGGTAGTTTCGCCAAAAGTCGAATATGGGCCGTGGCTGCCTCCGGACTAGAGTTTTTGCAACCACCGCCAGTGAGGCGAAGAACCGGTCCAGGCCTATCGGCACGTGTCTTCGTCAGCAGCGGCGGGAGCGTTGTTTGGAAAAAACACTAGGGGGACTCAAGATGAGCGCAATGGCTGGTACCGCTGCCCGCGCAGGCGGCATGTCGAAGGACGAAAAATTCGTCATCTTCGCATCCTCGCTTGGCACGATCTTCGAATGGTACGACTTCTATCTCTACGCGGTGCTGGCACCGTTCTTCGCAGCCTTGTTCTTCCCCACCGGCAATGACACGGCGGCGCTGTTGTCCGCCTTTGCCACCTACGCGGCAGGCTTCCTCATCCGCCCGTTCGGCGCGGTGATCTTTGGCCGTATCGGCGACCTGGTTGGACGCAAATACACCTTCCTCGTCACCATCATGGTGATGGGCAGCGCCACCTTCCTGGTCGGCGTGCTGCCGACCTTCACCGCCATCGGCTGGCTGGCGCCAATCCTTCTGGTCACGCTGCGTCTATTGCAGGGCCTGGCGCTCGGCGGCGAATATGGCGGAGCGGCAACCTATGTCGCCGAGCATGCCCGGGCGCATGAGCGCGGCTATGCAACCAGTTGGATTCAAACCACCGCAACGCTCGGCCTGCTGCTGGCGCTCATCCTGATTGCGCTGTGCCGCGGCAACATGAATGCAAAAGATTTCGCCGAATGGGGCTGGCGTATTCCGTTCCTGATCTCGGTCATCCTGCTGGTATTCTCAGTCTACATCCGGCTCAAGCTGAATGAGACCCCGATCTTCCAGAAGATGGTGGAGGAGGGCAAAGGCTCGAAGGCGCCACTGACCGAAAGCTTCTTCCACTATCCGAACAACAAATATGTCCTGCTCGCGCTGCTGGGTGCCACCGCCGGTCAAGGCGTGGTCTGGTACACGGGCCAGTTCTATGCGTTGTTCTTCCTCGTCATCACGCTGAGGGTCGACTACATCACGGCCTACGAACTGATCGGCCTGTCGCTGATTATCGGCACGCCGTTCTTCATCGTGTTTGGTTGGCTCTCTGACCGCATCGGCCGGCTCAAGATCATCCTGGCCGGCTGCGCCATCGCGGCGATCACCTACTTCCCCCTGTTCCAGGGTCTGACGCACTACGCCAACCCGGCTCTGGAAGCGTTCGCCGCAAAGAACCCGATCTCTGTCTCAGCCGATCAATCGACCTGCAACCTGCACATCTTCGTCGGTCCGTGGTCGAAGTTCAGCGACTGCGATCGTGCGCAGGACTTCCTGACCAAATCGGGGCTGTCGTTCAAGACCATCCACACACCCGGAGCGAAGTCAGCTGATCTGGATATTGCGGGGACCAAGGTTGCGGGCTGGGACAATGCGAAGTGGACGGCTGCGCTTGCCGCGAAGGACTTTCCAAAATCGGCCGACCCTGCCAAGATCAATTGGTTCATGACCGAATTGATCCTGGTCATCATGGTGATCTACGTGACCATGGTGTACGGGCCGATCGCGGCGTTCCTGGTCGAAATGTTCCCGACTAAGATCCGCTATACCTCGATGTCGTTGCCCTATCACATCGGTAACGGCTGGTTCGGCGGGATGCTACCGCTGCTAGCGACCGCGGTGGTCGCGGCGACCGGCAATATCTACAACGGCCTTTGGTACCCGATCATCGTTTCCGTGATGACGCTGGTGATCGGTCTCGTCTTCCTGCGCGACACCAGGGGTGTCGATATCAGGACCGGATCGGGCGTTGCGATCCAAAAGGGCTGATTGCTCATCGGGCCGGCGGCGAAATTTCGCCGCCGGCCAGTTCGTCTCCTAAACGCCCCGTGCTGCGGGGCGTTTTCATTTCCGGCTGCCGATGAACTGGAAAATCACCTCGCGGCTGTGCGGCCGGCGCCGGTGCTCGATGAGATAGATGCCTTGCCAGGTTCCGAGCGCGAGTTTGCCGCCCGTCACCGGCACATGCAGCGACACCCCGTTGAGCATCGCTTTGACGTGCGCCGGCATGTCGTCCGGACCCTCCACGTCATGGATCCAGGGAGCGTTTTCTGGAGCCAAGCGATCGAGCGCGGCTGTCAGATCTGATTGCACGTCAGGATCTGCGTTCTCCTGGATGGCGAGCGAGGCCGATGTGTGCCGCAAATAGATCAGCAAAGTGCCCTGGCCGGCCCTGATTTGATCGATGAAGCCCGCGGCGTTGGCAGTGATATCGGTGAAGCCGAGGCCGGACGTGTCGACGTGCAAGGTCGCGCTGGCAATCAGCTGTGGGGCGGCCTCGACAATGGCTGACATTCGACCGGGCATAGA
>DASWAK010000270.1:0-4553 GCA_036391175.1 Pseudolabrys sp. | reverse complement strand
GACCGCTCTCACACAAATTGCAGTGATTTGGAAAATGGAAGGGAGGCCGCGATCGCTGATTGTCTGTCGATCGAGTCCTGACGCCTGAGAAAAGAGGCCCCCAGCTACGCTGTGTTCGAGGCAAGATGAGTTTCGTGCGGGCGCGCCTTGTGAGACATTGCCGCTTCGCTCTCAATACCCGCCGATGTCACAAATTTCGGGTCATTGTTCACGAAAACGTTACGGAATAACCAAAAGCAAGAAAAACCGTTGGCAATCAGCGGTCAGGGGACGGGAAATGCGCGCGGTGGCGCCGCATGCAGCAATCCAAAATTGCCGGTCCTGCGCAAAGTTTTCTGGTCAAGCCGTGCGCGTTATCGGTTTTTCGTAAAGCAGGTGGAATCTCTGGTCCTGCTCAGAAAAACAATCCGAAAGACCGCCGTGCTCATAGAACGCGCGCGCCGGATTAAATTTGACGACAGTGACCGTCACCGACTTTGCGATGTGGCGGGCTTCTGCAAGCAGCTGGCGAAGACGGGCTCACCTATTAGTGCTAGCGGCGATGGCGCCGATGATGACGGACAGGCCGAGCGGGCTGGAGATCGAGCCCGGTTACGGTGGCAATGACATTGAGCCCGGTTTGGCCCTCGACGCTCACCGGCTGAAGCGCGAATGAGTTGTTGAGCCCACCGACGAGGCCGTTGGCCCCGACGCCGACGCCCGCTGCTGCCCCACCGGAGACGCCGACATAACCGCCCGCCAGCGCACCCGGGCCCACGCGCGAGGTAGCTGCGAAGACGGCCCAGCCCAACGCTACATCGTTGGTAAAACCGATTTGGGCCCCGAAGCGGTGCACAGTGCCTTGATAGTATTGGGCCGGAGCACCGGAGGCGGGTGCGAAGACACAATTGAATGCGCGCGCCGACACGACGATAAAGCCTGCTGTGCCCTGGCTTCGGCAGCTCAACATGCCTGCCTCGACGTACGCGTGGGCGGGTGTCGTTGCCGTTAAGGCAAGGCCCAACAGCGTGGCGGCAAATACGGAGCGAGCAGCAAGTTTGGTCGACATGGTCTTCCCTTCCATCACGAACAACATGGAGACAATCATGTAACGGAGTTGCGGTACTCGATCAATGGAGCCCGTTCGGTAGCGGCTCGTCAATGACCTTTTTTGACGCCTTTATCACCGCCTTGCACGCGTCTGCCAGACTGTATGTTTTGCGTGCCTTTGCCAGTTTGAACTCCCTGGAATTTCTTGGTGGTGGTGGTGGTGACTCTGTTAATGCTCTTGCCTTTGCTGTCGCCCTGACCCTTTTGGACGCCTTTGTCAGTCTGGATTCCCTGGATGCTCTTGCTCGTTTTGATTCCCTGGACGCCTTGACCGGTCTGGACGCCCTGGAGGCCCTTGCCTGTCTGGATCCCCTGGATTGTTTTCCCGGTCTGGATGCCCTGGACACCCTGCACGCCTTTGCCGCCCACATTGCCGAACTGCTGTTGAAGCTTCGTATTCTTGAACTGCACGTTGCCGTGATGAGCTGGGTCAAATTTCCAGTTCTGGAATTGGCCACCGCCGGAATATTGGACCTTATTAAACTTGCTGTAGAGCACGGTATTGGTGTGGATCGCCGCAAAGCCTCCATATCCCCAATTGTAATGATAATACAACGCGGGCCCGACGAAGAGCGCCGCTCCGAACCCGAACGCCGCCCCGACCGTCCACCAAGGTGGATACCAGAAGAATGGCGCGTATGCCGGCGCCCAGTAGCCGCTGCCGTAAACGACCAACGGACCATAGACCGGAACGGCAATGTAATCCGGCTCCATCGGTTCGATGATGATGTATTCTGGCGGTCCCATGTAGCCCGTGCTTGGCGGCGCGGCGACTCTCCTGACCTGCTGCTCCTTGCCCGACTTCAGATTGCCGGTCGTTTCTGCCTGACTGCGCAGCGCTTGAATTGCATTCTGCACGTCGTCGGGCTGGGCCAGAAAGGCCTCGCCGAGCTGGTTCGTCCAATCCAGCTTCTCGTTCATCATCGCAAGCACCTGCGGGACTGCCGTCAAACCCTTGACGCTTGGATCCCACGGTTGCTTTTGCATTGCGTCTTCAAGCGCCGCGCCTTTGAGGTTCTGATTCTTTTCGGACCAGCGCGCTGCCATTGTCACTTCAAGTGGGTAGGTCGATGCGGTGAGTACCTGTGCCAACAGGGCATCGGGGTACAGCGCTATCGGCGCGACTAATTGCTGGAGCTGTTGCTGGGTAAGGGCTTGCTGCTGAGGCTGCTGCTGCGGCGGTGGTGGCGGCTGCTGCGGCTGGCCCTGCTGATCTTGAGCCGACACAGGCAATGGAGCCGCCGCCAGGACAATCGGAACCATCAAAGCCGGAGTGAAGCAGAATCTACGCACCCAACTAGACATGAGGAGGCTCCTTTGGCTTCCATCGTCTGCCATGAACCCTACGCCTAAACTTCCAAATTCTCTACGCCCATTCCTGCCTGAATTAAGGCGAGCGGTGGCCCTCTTAAAGTGGGAAAAATTTCAAGCTCCCCTCGCCCGCAGCACCGACTCAATCGACACCCGCGACCACGGAGCCGTGCGTTCGCGGAAGGCTGCGTAGGACGCGTGCACCTTGCCCGTGATCACGCTCCGCCCGGCCAATTCGCTGAGCACATCATTCGCCTGCTTGCGCGCGGCAATAATTAGATCTTCAGGAAACGCTGCAAGCTTTACGTGGTGCTCGTTCACCAGCGCGGCAAGCGCCTGCGCATTGAGACGTTCCATCTCGGCCAGCGCATAGTTTGCTTCCGTCGCGCACGCGTGTGCGATGACGGCTTTGAGATCGTCGGATAGCGCATTCCAGGCCTTTAGTGAAACGATGCATTCGCCCGTGCCATTCGGCTTGTTGAAGCCGGGATAATAGTAAAACGGTGCGACACGATAGAGCCCGAGCGCGATGTCGGTCCCCGGGCCGACGAATTCGGCGCCATCGATCACCCCGGATTGCAGGCCCACAAGAATTTCCGCCGGCGGCGTCGTCTGCGGCGTGACGCCGAGCCGGCGGTAGACTTCGCCTCCGAGGCCAAGCGTGCGCAGTTTGAGGCCACGCACGTCGGCAAGGCTCTTCACTTCGCGGCGGAACCAGCCGCCCATGCAGACGCCGGTATTGCCGCCCATGAAAGGCTTCACGCCGAATGGCGCGTAAAGTTCGTCCCACAGCGCCTGTCCACCACCAGCATCAACCCAGGCCACGTGCTCGCCAGGTGTAAGCCCGAACGGCACCGTGGTGAAGAACGCAGCCGCAGGCATCTTGCCCTGCCAGTAGAACGAAGCGGTGTGGCCGATATCCGCAACACCGTTGCCGACAGCGTCGAGCACCTCAAAGGCTGGCACCACTTCGCCTGCGGCATATACGGAGATGTCGAGCTTGCCGCCAGAAAGCGCGCGCACGCGCTCGGCGATGCGCTCGGCCGACGTGCCGGGCCCCGGCAGCCGTTTCGGCCAGGAAGTGACCATGCGCCATTTTTGCACCTGTGCCCGCACAATGGCCGGTGCCGCAAGAATGCCAACAGCGGCAGTGGCACCGCCAATGGCGAAATTGCGTCGGGTCGTCATGACGTTCTCCAATGATCATGAAAATGATGTAGCGGTCCGTGGCCGTGGCCGATCTTGAGTTGGTCGGCGCCGGCAATGGCGGCGGTGACATATGTTTTTGCGTCCCGGATCGCGGCTTTAAGATCGAGGCCTTTTGCAAGTCCTGCCGCAATGGCCGACGACAGCGTACAGCCACTACCGTGCGTGTTCTTTGTTGTGATGCGCATCTCAGCAAAGCGAGTGACGCTGGTCGCATCGACCAAAAGATCGACGCTCTCGGATCCTTCTCCGTGGCCACCCTTAATCAGAACAGACTGCGCGCCGAAATCGAGCAGCGCGCGTGCCTGCTCCTCCATTTCGGCTTCTGAACGTGCCGCCGCGTGCTCGAGCAGCGCTGCCGCTTCAGGCAGATTGGGCGTCAATACCAGCGCGCGTGGGATAAGCAACCTGCGCAACGCGTTGACTGCGTCAGCGGCGAGCAGGCGAACACCTGACGTCGCCACCATCACCGGGTCGAGAACGATATTCTTCGCGCGATGGCGACCCAGGCCTTGCGCCACCGCTTCGGTCGTCGCGACCTGTGACAACATGCCGACCTTTACCGCGCCGACCGCAAGATCGGAGAGCACTGCATCGATCTGCGCCGCGATGAAATCGGCAGGCACGTCGTGAATGGCGCTCACACCCTGTGTATTCCGCGCAGTTAGCGCCGTAATGACCGAGGCGCCATAGACGCCGAAGGCAGCGAAAGTCTTGAGATCGGCCTGAATGCCGGCGCCGCCGCTTGAATCCGAACCGGCAATGGTAACGGCGATGGCGGTCATAGCCACCCTCGCCGATTGAGCGCGCGATCAATCAACGCACGCAATTCTTGCGCGGCCTTTCCGGGATCTGGTGCGAGCGACAGCGCGGAAATAACCGCTACGCCATCTACGCCAGCGGAAATCACATCGGCGGCATTGCCCGAAGTGATGCCGGCAATGGCG
>DASWAK010000269.1:0-2752 GCA_036391175.1 Pseudolabrys sp. | reverse complement strand
GTACGGTCGACGCTAAAGGAGTCGATCACCACGACCTCGTCGGCCCACTGCACGCTCGACACGGCCGCCTCGATCTTTTCCGCCTCGTTATAAGTGAGAATATAAGCCGATATTTTTTGCATGGCCGGATGGACGCCTGTTGCGGCTCTAAAGAGTCCGCTGCAAGTTAACATTGACGGGCACACAGACCCTAGGGGTTTGTCGACGCGCGCAACATCAGGTAAAGCCGGTGGAGAGGGCGTCCGTGGCCGAGCTGATTTCCGTCATCGTTACGACCTATAACCGCGAAGATGCGCTCGATGCGGTTTTGCGGTCGCTCGCGCGACAGAGCGATACTGCTTTTGAAGTTATTGTGGCCGACGACGGTTCGGCCCCGGCTACGGCAAGGTTGATCGACGCCTGGCAACCAAAGATCGGCCACCGCCTCGAGCATGTCTGGCACGCCGATCGCGGCTTCCGCGCGGCGGAAATTCGCAACCGCGCGATATTGGCTGCACGCGGCGCTTATTGTGTTTTTCTGGATGGCGATTGCATCGTGCGGTCGGATTTTGTCGCCACCCATCGGCGGCTGGCAGAGCCCGGTTGCTTCGTCACGGGTAATCGCGTTCTGCTCTCGTCAGAGCTCACGACGAAGGTGCTTCTGGAAAAACTCACGCCAGAAAGTTGGAGCTTGGCACACTGGCTCGTCGAACGTTGGCGCGGTGGTGTCAATCGTTTTTCGGCGCTGCTGCACCTGCCACTCGGACCCTTGCGCCGGATTCGCCGGGGCGCATGGCGAGGCGCACGCTCGTGCAATCTCGCCATTTGGCGCTCCGATCTCGATCGCGTCGATGGTTTTGATGTCGCCTATAGCGGTTGGGGTAAGGAAGATTCTGATATCATTGTGCGGCTGCTGCATTCCGGCGTGCGCCGCAAGGACGGCGTGTTTGCGACTGGCGTACTCCATCTCTGGCATGCCGAGGCTAACCGTTCGCAACTATCCGAGAATGAGCGCAAGCTTGCCGAGGTTGTGTCCGGCAATCGTGTCCGCGCAGAACGCGGCCTATCATCGCTTCAGGGCGCGCCGGCAACCAGGATAGCGGCGAGCTGAGCGAACACGCCCGCAGACCGCCTTCCAGGACGCCACTTGCCGACCATTGTCGAGCGACATTAATCAGCTGGGGTGTCACGTGTGACGTCATTTTATGGCGCGTTCGCATTGCGCTGCGCCAGATCATCGAAAATCATGTTCTGTGGCGTTATCTCTTCCGGCGCGCTGCATCGAACTGCCGAAGAACCGTCCCCCCTGCTACGCCGACGCCAAGGACGTAAAGCCACCCCTCCGTGAAATCGAACAAAAAGGAGTTGAACAGCGAGCCGACGATGTTCTGTGTAACGACGACTAACCCGAGCCACGCCACCAATCCGGCGCCTCGGAATAGAAGAAAATGGGACACCCACATTGCCCAAAGCGCCGTGGCACCGATCAGTCCCAACTGGATGGCGACCACAAAAGTCTGATTGTGGGGATTGCTTGGTACCTCAGCCCAAATGCCCGATTGGCCAAGCGCCGCGCGCCGGAACATTTCGGTGATCGACCCAGTGCCATGCCCGATCAGCGGTGCGTTTTCGATAATATGAAGCGATTTAGTCCAGTAAACGATCCTCTGACCGGTCGATGTCGTTTTATTTTCATATACGAATTTTTCGGTTTGCGATAAAACGCTAGTCGCGCGATCATGCAAATAGGGTGAGGTCGTCCACAGCGTCGCGGCAATCGCAAGTCCGGCCGCCGCCGCGCCGAAAAATCCTTTCCAGCCGAACTGCTGGGCGCCGTAAATTAAAATCAGCACTGGAATGACCACCAGTGTAGTCCGGCTGGTGGCGATGAAAAAAATGTCATGGAAAAACGCCAAGGCCAGAACGAGCAAGGCCGTCAAGATACACCAGCGACCGCCGCGCGCGGCCTCAACAGCAAGGTAGAGCAACCCAGCCGCACACAGCGTAAACTCAGCGCTTTGCACGATGTAAGCTTTGACCGCGACGCCGTTATCGTGCGAGCCTCTCGGTATGTCAGGCCAAATCACGACGATCCAAGATGCGACCAGCAGTGCAACGCACGTCAACAGGAACCCAATAAAGACCAGCGTCCCCTTATCGGAACGGCGGAACTGCACCATTAACAGCGGAATGACCAGCAGCTTCAAAAAGCTTTCAAGGCCCTTCCAGCGCTCGAGCATTGCGACATCCGCCCAGGCCATCCCGAGTACGCCAAGCACGAAAAGCAATACGGGTAAGCCGCCGGCCGGCGTCATCAATTCGCGCCGCACGTCTGACCATTCGAGCGTGGGAAAGAGCGCCAGCAGCCAAAGCACAAGCAAGATGCCAGTCGCCGACGTCGACCATGGCAGCGACGTCGCGACGGCGACCATCAGGCTGTCGGAGATGCGCGCGAGTTTCGCGCGGGCGATGGGGCTCGCGATCGAAAATCCGGCCATCCGTTACCCAGCCGTCATCACGGTGGCGGCTGCGGTTTGCATCGAGGACGAGCCGCGTTGTGTGCGAATCTCATCGCTGGCGATGATATCGGCGGGGTCGCGCTCGTTCTGTTGGAGCCGCGCGCCGGCACGCAGCAGGTGCACCAAGATATCGGTAGTGACGACGACGGAAATCAGCTCGGCCACGGTGCAACCTCTGAAAATAGGCTTTATCCGAGGTTGCACGCGTTGACAAACCTCTATCGCGCCCGGTGTACCAAAGAGGTCGCGCGCCG
>DASWAK010000268.1:0-4120 GCA_036391175.1 Pseudolabrys sp. | reverse complement strand
GCCCTGCGGGTAGATGTCGTAGAAGAAAATCACAAAACAATGGTCGCAAATGCCGCCGGCGTCGCGCAGGGCATTGATGAAATTGACCTTGCTCTTACCGTCGGTGGCAAGGTCCTCGACCAGCAGCACGCGCTGGCCTGGGATCAGCTGGCCTTCGATCTGCGCGCCGCGGCCAAAGCCCTTCGGCTTCTTGCGGACATATTGCATCGGCACGTGCAGGCGGTCGGCAACCCAGGCGGCAAAGGGGATGCCGGCGGTCTCGCCGCCCGCTACCGCGTCGATCTTGTCGCGGCCGATATCACGGTTGATGGCGTGGACCGCGAAATCCATCAGCGTTGAGCGCACATCAGGAAACGACATCAGCCAGCGCGAGTCATTGTAGACCGGGCTCGCCCAGCCGGACGTGAAGATGAACGGCTTGTCGGTCATGAAGCGGACCGCGCCGGTGTCGAGATACATCCTCGCGGTCAGCTCGGCGATGGTTTTCTTGTCGAGGAAGTGCGCCGTTTGCGTCATCGTCCACTCTTGTTTCAAACCGGCTTCGGCCCGACCTTTATATACCAATCCGCGATCTGTGCGCCGGTCCAGAACAGCACGTCGCGCTTCTTGCGGATCTTCTCGTAGATCTTGCGGAAATATTTCGTCCGGTGCGGCGCGCCCATGATGTAGGGATGCACCGAGATCGCCATTACCCGCGCCGAGCCTTTTGCGTCCTTGTAGATCTGCTCGAACTGGTCCATCGCCCGCTCGTAGAATTCCGACGCCTTGTGATGCTGGATCAGCATCATGGCGACGTCATTGCATTCCTGCGTGTAGGGAATGTTGAGGATCGGCTTGCCGCGCGTCTTCATCCACATCGGCTGGTCGTCGAGCACCCAGTCGGCGACGTAGTCGTAGCCTTCCTCGGCAAGAATATCCGGCGTCTCCCAGGTTTCGGTGAGGCCGGGCCCAAGCCAGCCGCGTGGGCGCTTGCCGGTTGCTTTCTCCAACACCTCGGCGCTCTTGCGGATATCCGCGCGCTCGTTCTCGACTTTCTGCATGTTGCGCTGCGTGTAGCCGTGGCCGATGAATTCCCAGTTGCGCTCGACGCAAGCCTTCACGATGTCGGGATAGGCCTGCACGGCGACCCCATTGATGTTCATCACGCCGGGAATCTTGAAGTCGTCGTACACCTGCAACAGCCGCCAGAAGCCGACGCGGTTGCCGTATTCGTGCCAGCACCAGTTCGGGATGTCAGGCATCGGCGAGCCGCCGGCTGGCGGGGTGAGCACCGTGCGTGGCATGGTCTGGGTCGGGTCCCATTCTTCGACATTGGTGATCGTCCACACCACCATTCGCGCGCCTTTCGGCAGCTTGAGCGGCCTGCGCGCCGGGATCGCGGAATAGTCGAGGCGGTCGTTCGGCAGCATGCCGACGGATGGCTTGGGGAAATTCATACGCGGCGTTCCTTGGATAATTGAATAGCTGGCAGTTTTGCAGCTACCCCGGATATTGTACAGGCCATGAAACTTGTACGTTACCGTTCTGCAACCGGCGAGAGGCCCGGCCTGATTCTGGACGGCGAAGTGTTCGACTTGTCAGGTATTGTTGCGCTCCAGCCGCGTGCGCCGACTTTTGCCGATATCGCTGCCATCGCCGCAGTGCCAGCGAATGCGTTGTCGAAGGTGCCGAAGGGCGCTGTGCTCGGCCCGCCCTTGCGCGGCATCGGCAAGATCATCGGCGTCGGCCTGAACTACCGCGATCATGCCGAGGAAACCGGCTTGGCCTTGCCGAAGGAGCCGACGCTGTTTCTCAAAGCCACCAGCGCGCTGTGCGGGCCCACCGATGATCTCGTTATGCCGCGCGAAGCAAAGAGCGTGGATTGGGAAGTCGAGCTCGGCGTGGTGATCGGCAAGCCTGCCGTCTACATCGCTGAGCGTGACGCGCTCGATCACGTGTTGGGCTACTGCATCGGCATCGATTTTTCCGAGCGCGACTTCCAGTTCAATCGCGGCGGGCAGGGCTTCAAGGGCAAGAGCGCCGACACATTCGCGCCGCTCGGGCCGTTTCTCGCCACAAGCGACGAGATCGCGGATCCGCAGGATCTAGCGTTGCGCCTGAGCGTGAACGGCAAACTCATGCAAAATGGTTCAACGCGGTACATGATTTTCCCCGTGGCCGAGCTTGTGTCCTACATCAGCCGCTTCATGAGTTTGCAGGCGGGTGATGTGATCCTCACCGGCACACCGGCCGGCGTGGGCTTCGGCCAGAAGCCGCCGATTTATCTGCAGCCCGGTGATGTGGTGACTGCCTTCATCGAAGGCCTCGGCGAGCAGACGCATAAGGTCGTGGCGGGCGGGGTATAACTAAGCTCCGCCGCGCACGCTGTCGCTCCCTCAGAGGTCGCGCGCGACGCTCGCGCCGCAGGATAACGCAATCTCAACTTCCTTTCTCGTCGTAGATCTCCGGGAAGAAATAATCCTTCCACGATGAGACTTTCGTCTTGAGCGTGCCGACCTCCGCCATGAAGTCAGCATATTTCATGGTGTTTTCGGGGGTCAGCGTCCAGCGCACCTGCGGCCCGGCAACGAGCTTGCCGACCATGTCGAGCGGCAATTTCGATTTCGAATCCTCGATCCACAAGGCCGCGGCTGCCGTCTTGTCCTTGTTGACGATCTCAGTCGCTTCCTTGAGCGCGGCCACCAGTGCCTTGTAGAGCACCGGATTGCCCTCGCGGAATTTGGCTGGCGCCCAGACCGCAGTGAATGTGTGCGAGCCGCCCATCACGTCGAAAGAATTGAGCACGGTATGCACCGCCGGGTCCTCAAGCTGCTGGTATTGGAATGGTGGCACGCTGAATGCGGCGGAAATCTGCGCGCCGCCCTTGAGCAGCGCGACCGTGGCATCCGGCGGGGTCATCGACACCGTGAGTGGGTCAAGCTTGGCGAATTCCTTCGTGCCGTAGGCCTTGGCCGCCGCCATTTGCAGCGTGATCGCCTGCACCGAGGAGCGCACGGCCGGCACCGCGATGCGGTCTGAGTCCTTGAAATCTTTGATGGTCTTGATGGCAGGATCGCGCGTATTGAGCAGGAACGGCTGCGAGCTCAGCGCTGAAATGCCGCGCACTTCCTGCGGCGTGTCTTTGGTGCGCGACCACAACACGAGCAGGCCAGGCACGCCTCCCGAGCCAACATCAATATTGCCAGAGATTAGCGCTTCGTTGACGGCGGTCGGTCCATTGAAGGTGAACCACGACACCTTCACTTCATTGAGGCCGAGCGCCTTGGCGTGTTTCTCGATGAGCTGCTGATGCTCCATCACATTGAGCTGTAGGTAGCCCATAGAAAATTGCCGGGCGAGACGGATTTCCGCAGCCGTTGCCTGCGACACGCAGTGCAGCGCAAGCGCGCCAGCGATCGCGTACAAAATAATCTTGGTACGCATGTGGCTCCTCCCTGCCGTCGCCGATCTATGCGGCCGCCTCGATCTTGGCAATGCTGCGGTACCAGTCGAGGAGCTGCTCGCCGTTCCAGTGCAGTACGCCCTCGTGCTTGTTCACGTAGTCGTAGATCTGCTCGAGATATTTGATTCGGTGCGGCTGCCCGCTGATGTAGGGGTGGATCGCCAGCGCGCAGAATTTCGCGCGTTTCGCGCTCTCGGCATAGAGCCGGTCGAACTGATCAATGGTACGCTTGAGCAGATAATCGCTCTCGTGATGCTGAATCAGCATCATCGGAATATCGTTGAGCTCGATGGTGTAGGGTAAAGTGACGAGCGGCCCTTTGGCGGTGCGGATCACCGTCGGCTCGTCGTCATAGACCCAGTCGCCGATATATTTCACGCCGGCGGCCGCGAGCAGTTCTGGCGTGTCGAGCGTTTGCGTGAGGCCCGGCCCGAGCCAGCCGACCGGCTTCTTGCCGGTGAACTTGGTCAAGATGTCCATGGTCCGCTTGATCATGCCGGGTTGGTCGGTCTCCTTGTGGATTGGACCCTGTTCATAGGCGTGGCCCATGAACTCCCAGCCGGCATCACGCGCCTCCTCGGCGACGCGCGGATAGTCCTCGCAGATGCGTGCATTGGCGGCGAGCGTTGGCTTGATGCCGAGACGCTTAAATAACTCGAAAAAGCGCCAGCAGCCGAC
>DASWAK010000267.1:0-2429 GCA_036391175.1 Pseudolabrys sp. | reverse complement strand
CGCGATGATCAGCGCCGGCCAGTAGCCAAGACCGGAATATTGCAGGATGAGATAGGCAGCAAAGGCGCCCATCATGTATTGGGCGCCGTGGCTGAAATTGATGATATTGAGCATGCCGAAGATGACGGCCAGTCCCAAGCTGAGCAGCGCGTAGAACGAGCCGTTGATCAGGCCGATCAACAGTTGCCCGAACAGCGCCTGCGAAGGGATGCCGAAGATTTCAAACATGCGGTTACACCGTCAGATTGAGGGGCGGACAAACGGCCCGCCCCTCGCGTCTCGTTTCACGATCAGCCGCTGACCAGCGGGCAATTACCTTCCTTGAGCGGCCGGAAGGCTTCGTCTGCCGGGATGGTGGCGCGGATGTTGTAGAAGTCGCCAGGATATTTTGATTCCGCCGGCGGCTTAACCTCGAGCAGGTAGGCCGGATGCACTTTACGGCCATCAGGGCGGATCGTCCCTTTGCCGAACAGCGGATCGTCGGTCGGCATCGATTTCATCTGCGCCGCCACTGCCTTGCCGTCAGCAGCGCTCTTCAGGGCGGCCACCGCCTTGAGATAGTGCGTGAGGCCGGAATACACACCGGCCTGGACCATGGTCGGGAACTTACCCGCTGCGCCGCGTTCCCCCTGCCAGCGTTTGGTCCAGGCACGATTTGCGTCATTCATGTCCCAATACCAGGTTTCTGTCAGGGTCAGACCCTGCGCCGTCTGCAAGCCCAGCGCATTGACGTCGCTGGCGAACACCAGCAGGCCAGCGAACTTTTGCCCGCCCTTGACGATGCCGAATTCGGCGCCTTGCTTGATCGAGTTGATGGTATCACCGCCGGCGTTAGCAAGACCAATGACCTTTGCCTTCGACGATTGCGCCTGCAGCAGGAACGACGAGAAGTCGTTGGTGTTGAGCGGGTGACGCACCTTGCCGAGAACTTTACCGCCAGCCTTTTCAACTGCAGCCATTGTGTCGCGCTCGAGCGCGTGACCGAAGGCGTAGTCAGCCGTCAAGAAGAACCAGGTGTCACCGCCAGTCTTCACCAGTGCCTTGCCGGTGCCGTTCGCCAGCATCCAGGTATCATAAGTCCAGTGGATGGTGTTGGCGTTGCATTTGGGTCCGGTGAGGTCGGAGGCCGCCGCGCCGGAGACAATGAACAACTTGTTCTTGGTGGCCGTGACTTGGCTCACCGCCAGCGCCACACCAGAGTTCGGCGTATCGATTATCAGATCGACCTTGTCGACGTCGTACCATTGGTTGGCGAGCTGCGAACCGATGTCCGGCTTGTTCTGGTGATCGCCGGAGATGAGTTCGACCTTGACGTTCGGATTGGCTTTGGTGAAGTCGGCGATCGCCAGTTTGGCCGCAGCAACCGAGCCCGCTCCGCCGATGTCGGAATAAAGGCTCGACATGTCGCTGAGCACACCGACTTTGACAGTTACCGGCTGGGCGTAGGCCCCTCCACAAGCGAGAATGGCGGCTAGCGCCGCCAGTCCTAAAGTTTTTCTCATAGGTGCATCCTCCTTGTTGTCTAGGATCGAATCAGATCAGTGAAAACTCAGCCGCTCACCAGCGGGCAGTTGCCCTCATTTAGTGGGCGGAAAGCTTCATTCGCCGGGATGGTGGCACGTAGTTTATAGAAATCGCCAGGATATTTTGATTCGTTCGGCTTCTTCACTTCGAACAAATATGCCGGATGCAGCTTGCGACCGTCGGCGCGAATGGTTCCCTTGCCAAACAGCGGATCGTCGGTCGGCATCTCCTTCATCTTGGCGACCACCGCCTTGCCGTCGGCAGCACTCTTTAGCGCGACTACTGCCTTGAGATAGTGCAGTGTGCCGGCATAGACACCGGCCTGATTCATCGCCGGGTACTTGCCCGGGGCATTGCGCTCGGCGTGCCAGCGCTTAGTCCAAGCACGGGTAGCATCGTTGAGATCCCAGTAGAAAGTTTCGGTCAAAACGAGGCCCTGAGCGGTCGGCAGGCCGAGCGCATTGACGTCGGTCGCGAACACCAGAAGTCCGGCGAGGCTTTGGCCGCCCTTTACGATGCCGAATTCGGACGCCTGCTTAATCGAATTGATGGTGTCGCCGCCGGCATTGGCCAGCCCGATAACCTTGGCTTTCGACGCCTGTGCCTGCAACAAGAAAGATGAGAAGTCGTTGGTGTTAATGGGATGGCGCACTTTGCCGAGTACCTTGCCACCATTCTTTTCCACGACTGCAGCGGTGTCACGCTCAAGCGCATGACCGAAGGCGTAGTCGGAGGTCAGGAAGAACCACGTGTCGCCGCCGGTCTTGACGACCGCTTTGCCGGTGCCGTTCGCCAGCATCCAGGTGTCGTAGGTCCAGTGAACCGTGTTGGGACTGCACTTCGGCCCAGTGAGGTCAGACGAGGCCGGGCCGGACGCGACGAAGACCTTGTTCTTGTCGCGCGTC
>DASWAK010000266.1:0-9253 GCA_036391175.1 Pseudolabrys sp. | reverse complement strand
TGCGCGCACGCCGACGCCGAGGTTCTTCGCCGCCTGGATAATCTTGCCAGGCCGGAAATAAACACCGGCAGAGCCCATCGCGCTGTCCTGCACCAGCAGATGATCGTCCGGCACGAACATGTCCTCGAACACCATCTCGCCGTTGTTCATGAAACGGCAGCCGAGCGTCTCGTTGCAGCGCGCGACCGAGAAGCCCTTGGTTTCGCGCGGGATTAGGAACGACGAAGTCCCCTGTAGCATGCCGACTTTCGTGTTGGTGTTGGCATAGACCACGTAAAGGCTGGCGTCGTAACCATTGGAGATGAATTGCTTGCGCCCGTTGATCACCCAGCCGCCATTGGTCTTGACCGCCTTGGTCTGCATCGCCGCTTCCGGCACGTTGTAGGGCAGCCATCGGTCGGAGGCACCGCGCGGCTCGGTCAGGCAATGCGCCATCAGGAATTGCGGCTCGGCCACCAGCCGCTTGAACCATTTTTCCTGTAAATGCTTTGGCGCGAACTGCCGCAGCAGTACCGACACCTTCCAGTTCTGCACCATCTTGTCGGCGAGGCCTGAATCGCCGCGCGCGAGCTCTTCCGCGACCAGGGCGAAGGTCTTGACCTCGGTGCCTTTTTCGAGCTCCACGCCGCCGTATTCTTCCGGAACGCCCAACGTACGAATGCCGATTTTCTCCGCTTCTTCCAGAATGCGCAGCGGCAGCCGGTCTTCCGGAACCATCGACCATTCGCGCTGCCAATTCTGCTTGATAAATGGCAGCACCACCTGATCGACGAAATCGCGGCAACTCTGCCGCATCATTCGTTGCTCTTCGGATAGACCCCGGTCTGCGGACGTACGGTCGAGCATGCGACTTCCTTCCTTACGCTGGTCACAAAAGCGAAAAGCTACGCGGCTTTCCTGTTCGACAAAAACTCTCCCATCCGATCGAGTGCCTTCAGGATATTTTCGGTCGAATTGGCGTAGGACAGTCGCACATAGCCTTCCCCAAGTATGCCGAAATCGGGCCCACCGATGATGGCAACGCCAGCGTCTTCCAGGAGCGATGATGCGAGTGCCTTGGCCTTCCACCCGGTGCGCTTGATATTGGGGAAAGCGTAAAACGCGCCTTTGGGCGTGGCGCAGGAGACGTCGGGCAGTTTGTTGAGCCCCTCGACCACGACCTTTCGCCGTTTGTCGAATTCCGCGACCATTTTGGTCACTTCATCTTGAGAGCCTTTCAACGCGGCGAGGCCGGCATATTGCGCCGAAGCGTTGACACAGGAATGCAGGTTCACTGCGAGCTTGCGCGCATAGTCATAAAGTTTTCCTGGCCAGACCGCATAGCCGAGCCGCCAGCCGGTCATTGCGTAGGTTTTCGACCAGCCATTGAGCAGAATCAGCCGGTCGCGGATCGATGGATAGGTTAGCAGGCAGACATGCATCTCGCCGTCATAGACCATGTGATCGTAGATCTCGTCGGACATGACGGCGACGTCCGGCCATTTCTCCAGGCCGGCAACAAGCTTATCGACTTCGGCCTTCGGCGTGACACCGCCGGTCGGGTTGGCTGGCGAGTTGAGGATCAATAGCCGCGTACGCGGCGTGATTAGCTTCAGTGTTTCGTCCGCCGAGAACGCAAAGCTGTTCTCTTCGCGGATCGGCACGGGCACCGGCTTGGCACCGGTGAACTCGATCATCGAACGGTAAATCGGAAATCCAGGATCGGGATACATGATCTCCGCGCCTGCTTCACCAAACATCAAAATCGACATGAACATGGTCGGCTTGCCGCCGGGCATGATCATGACGCTGTCCGGCGAAATTTCGACCTTAAAGCGCTTGGCGAGGTCCGCCGCGACCGCCTCGCGCAGCGGTGGAATCCCATTTGCCGGTGTGTACCCATGATGACCGTCACGAAGTGCTTTCACAGCCGCCTCGACGATAAAATCAGGCGTTCGGAAATCGGGCTGACCGATACCGAGATTGATGATGTCGCGGCCTTGCGCGGCCAGTGCATTGGCGCGAGCGAGCACGGCGAAAGCGTTTTCCTCGCCGATGCGGTCAAAGGCCGCGATTGTACGAAGCATGACTGCAAACCTCCCGCACGGGCGCCCCTCGCGCCATTATTGCAGGGGCACCTCTTCTATAAGGCGTGCAGTTCACCCGATCAGGCGGTAAAAATCAAACGCCTACAGAGCCCGGCGAGGCAAGCGCGAAAATCGCAACCACAATGCTGGCGAGGACCTTAGGCGGAAGCGACGACATGGCGCGACCCTCTATGACGCTGCGTGGGATACCTTTCGCTTAACGAATTACGGCAGTATCCAGTCGATCACATCTCAGTGTCGCTAGTTGGCGCGGCACCGCCTGATTGCAAATGCGGGGCAGTTGAAGGCATTGTCGCATCTCCACCTTTTGCAGGATGATGTGATGAGTATCGCTGACAAACGCCGCACGTTCCGCGCACTGCATCAAAGCGGCTGCTTCGTCATTCCGAACCCATGGAATGTTGGTAGCGCCCGCTATCTGCAAGGCCTCGGCTTCAAGGCTTTGGCTACGACCAGTTCGGGTTACGCTCATTCGCAGGGCTATTCAGATGGCGAGGTAACCCGCGACATGGCGCTCGTGCACTGCCGTGAAATCGCGCAAACCGCGGATATACCGGTGAATGCTGATTTCGAAGGCGGCTATGCTGACGATCCCGATGAGGTCGCCGAAAACGTGCGTTTGTGCATAGAGACTGGCGTGGCTGGCTTATCGATTGAAGACTTTGCTGGCAACGATGCCGATCCGCTCTACGATTTCGACCTCGCGGTCAAACGCGTGCGCGCTGCGCGCGACGCAATCGACAGAGCGGGAGGTGACGTGATCTTCACTGCGCGCACAGAAGGTTTCATCAGGAACCGACCGGACCTGGACGAAACCATTCGTCGACTGAAAGCCTTCGCCGATGCGGGCGCTGACTGTCTATACTCACCTGGCATCAAGACCCGCGAACAGATCTCGGCAACAATCAAGGCAGTCGCTCCAAAGCCGATCAATTTTCTTAACAGTGGTCCGTTCGGCTATACGGTGAACGACCTCGCCGCGCTCGGCGTACGCCGTATCAGCGTGGGCGGCACGCTTGCGCGCGTCGCGATGCACGCTTTCATCCAATCGGCGCGACAAATTTCGCAAGAAGGTAGGTTCGATAGCTTCGCCGGCGTCGTGTTGAACTCCGAATTGAACAAGTTCTTTCACGACGATCTGCCGCATCGGCCAAAATCCTAAATGGAATGAATTCCGCCACCACGTCTTCGGCTGGACTTATCCAACAGCGGCCCTTTGTGCTGTTCTGGTTAACGAGGCTTGCCTCGACCATGGGCTACCATATGCTGGCCCTGACGATTGGCTGGCAGATCTACGAAATTACCAACAGCGCTTTCGATCTTGGCCTCATCGGTTTGATACAATTCGTACCAGCGGTCGTGCTCACGCTGTTGATCGGACATGCCGCCGACCGTTATGACCGCCGGCTGATCGTACGTACGGCACAAAGCGTCTACGCGCTGGCGGCTGTGATGATCACTATTGCCTTGTTCGCCGGTGTCCTTGGGCGCGACCTCCTGTTTGCGGCGGTATTCATGATCGGCTGCGCCCGTGCTTTCGAAATGCCGACGGCGCATGCGCTGGCGCCCACACTGGTGCCATCCCCGCTCATCCCACGCGCTGTGGCTGCCTGGACTTCCGCCAATCAGATGGCAGTCATTTGTGGCCCCGCCTTGGGGGGAGTGATCTACGTATTGAGCCCGGTCGTGGTCGGCGTCATGTGCCTGGCATTCTTCGTCTGCTCGATCACGTTGATCAGTTTTGTCCGCTCCCAAAGTCCGGCTCCGCCGCGGGAGCCACCAACATTCGCAGCTGTTTTCGCCGGTTTTGAATACATCCGCAGCCGGCGGCGACTGCTCGGCGTGATTACTCTCGACCTTCTCGTGGTGATTCTTGGGGGCGCTACCGCACTGTTGCCGATCTACGCGCGCGATATTCTGGCAGTCGGACCGATTGGTCTCGGCCTATTGCGTTCGGCGCCGGCTGCCGGCGCGCTGATCACATCGATCGTTCTGGCGCGATACCCGGTCGAGCGACACATCGGCCGCAAGATGTTCGCAGTGGTCGGTGTTTTTGGCTTGGCGACTATTGTGTTTGGGTTGTCTACCTCTTTCCTATTGTCGCTGATCGCACTAGCTGCGCTTGGCGCTTCGGATGCTGTCAGCATCGTAATCCGCTTCTCGCTGGTGCAGATCGAAACCCCGGACGAAAAGCGTGGGCGCGTGAGCGCCATCAATTATCTGTTTGTCGGCTCATCAAACACTCTAGGCGAATTCGAATCCGGTCTGGTTGCCGCCTGGCTCGGCGCGGTGCCGTCAGTGGTGATCGGTGGATTCGGTTCGCTGCTGGTGGCAGGCGTGTGGATGATGCTATTCCCCGATCTGCGCCGTATCGATCGTTTCGAACCCGCGGATCGCAAGCAAGGGAGGGCGTAATGCATATTTTGGTTACCGGCGCCGCAGGCATGATCGGTCGCAAGCTCACCACACGATTGGTCACGGATGGCCAACTAAACGGACAGAGTATTGACCGGCTGACACTGATCGACGTCGTACCAACGCAAAAGCCGCGCGGGTTTGCAGGCGTTATCGAGATTTCAACAAGCGACCTCTCCGACCCAGGCGCGGCGGTTAAAGCGGTCGCTGGCGAGCCGGGGATGATCTTTCACCTGGCTGGTGTGGTCTCAGGCGAAGCAGAGATTGATTTAGAAAAGGGATACCGAGTCAATCTCGATGGTACCCGCGCACTGCTGGAGGCAATTCGCGCTGCCAACTACCAGCCGAAGGTCGTGTTTACCTCATCAATCGCGGTGTATGGCGCACCCTTTCCTCAATCCATCCCCGATGATTTTCACCTTGCGCCGCTCACCTCCTACGGTACGCAGAAAGCGATCTGCGAATTGCTGTTGGCCGATTACTCGCGACGTGGGTTTCTCGATGGCGTCGGCATCAGGCTGCCGACCATCTGCGTCCGGCCGGGCAAGCCCAACAAGGCTGCGTCCGGTTTCTTCTCGGGTATCATCCGGGAGCCGCTGGCTGGCCAGGAAGCGCTACTGCCGGTCGCCGACACCGTCCGGCATACCCATGCGAGCCCACGTGCCGCTGTTGGTTTTCTCGTCCATGCCGCGGGTTTGACCCGCGAACAACTCGGGCCACGCATCAATCTTGCCATGCCTGGTGTATCGTGCACAGTCGGCGAGCAAATCGACGCGCTCCGCCGCGTCGCTGGCGACAAGGTTGTCGCGCGTATCCGCCGTGAACCGGACCAACTTGTCCAACGTATTGTTGCCAGCTGGGCCGAGCGGCTTGATGCAAAGCGTGCTCGCGATCTTGGATTCAAGGCCGAGGCCACGTTTGATGCCATCATCCGAGCGCATATCGAGGACGAGCTGGGCGGAAAGATCGTGGACTAACGTTCTCGGCAGCGGCAAAAATCGATATTGTTGATTCCGATCGTTAACCAAGAGTGTGCTTGCACCGCGCGCCGCAATCCTTACATTGAACTCCATGACCTACGTCGACGCCGCTGTCGCTCCTCTACGGAAAACCGGCCAGATTAAGATTCACGGACCTTCGGCCTTTGAGGCGATGCGCAAGGCCGGTCAGCTTGTTGCGCGCTGCCTCGACATGCTGACCGGGCATATTGGTCCAGGCGTGCCGACCGAAAAAATCGACAAGCTGGTGTTCGACTACGCTATGGACCACGGCGCCTTGCCGGCAACGTTGATGTACCGAGGCTACAAGAAGTCGACCTGCACTTCTCTCAATCACGTGGTCTGCCACGGCATTCCGGGCGACAAACCGCTGAAGGATGGCGATATCGTCAATATTGACGTCACGTTAATCCTCGATGGTTGGCACGGCGATTCCAGCCGCATGTTCACAATTGGCGAAATCCCACGCCGCGCCGAACGACTAATCGACGTCACGCACGAGGCGATGATGCGCGGTATTGCTGCCATCCGGCCCGGAGCAACGAGCGGCGACATTGGTCACGCGATTCAGACATACGTCGAAGGGCAACATATGAGTGTGGTGCGCGACTTCTGCGGTCATGGCCTTGGCCGCTTGTTCCACGATGAGCCGAACATTGTGCACGTCGGACGACCCGGCGAAGGCATTGTGTTGAAGCCCGGGATGTTCTTCACCGTTGAGCCAATGATCAATCTCGGACGCCCCCACGTGAAGGTGCTGTCTGATGGCTGGACCGCCGTGACGCGCGACAGGTCGCTGTCGGCGCAATTCGAGCATACCGTCGGTGTCACCAATGACGGCGTCGAGGTCTTCACTTTTTCGCCGGCCGGGCTGCACAAACCGCCGTATAAGCGCTGAAGGCGCGCCTTCCTCCCCTAAACAAAGCTAAGCAGCATTCATAAGAACCGCAATTTTCTATGACATACTGATTCCGCTTGTCGACAAACAGCACGCTAAGCCGGACTCGCGAACTTTGAAGGATTACGGTTGATCTAGGCGGTTACTGCCGCACCAGCGTGATCTGATCAGCGCTCTCTGGCACGCGGCGCCAGGTCGTGTTGTCGACCTCCTCGAAACGCCACGGATTGCCGCGTGATGGCACTAGCATCAGCTGGTCGCGGTCGATGCGCCATTGCGTGAAATTAAGCCGCGCGATAATCGGATCGCAACCGGGCTTCACTGCAATAGCAAAGCCGTCGCTGGCCTTGGCCATCGCCAATGTCAGCGCGCAGACTGGCGGGCCAGACTTGCGCACAATTGCCCAATCGCCGGCGACCTGTTCTGCCGGCTTCGGCGGCGCGCCGGCGGCGGCAGCATTTTGCAAGAACAGCACGCCGACGCCCGGCGTGGGTGCCTCGAAGATCCCGTCTTCCACCTCGCTGAATTCCACAATCGATTTGCCACGTGCATCGAGCAAGTAAAGCAAATCGTTTTCCGGAAATTTCCAGCCCGCGACATCACGTACGAGCGGGAAGAGGTTGGCGCAATTGGCGTCGAATTCGACCTTGAAGCCGGCTGGACCCGGATCGCTCTTGAAGGTAGCAGTGCATGTCCGGTCGCGATCGGCGTTAGAAAATTCCCAACTGCCGATCATCCGCTGAGCGGATTCGCCAAGTGTCGCCGGCTGCGCGAGGGCGACACCGGTAACACAGACCGCCGCAAGACCAATCGCAAGACGGGTCATAATCAAACCATAGCACCAGCGCTTGCCGGCCGCGCGATTAACGCTTCGGCGGCCACGGCGTTTCTGAAACCGGTGTGAGCGGCGGCTTCCCAGCCGCCCAGGCTAGAATGTTGTCGACCACCAGCTGATCCATCGCTGCCCGGGTTGCCTCGGTCGACGAGCCGAGATGGGGAAACAGCACGATGTGGTCCATCTCAATTAACTCCTTCGGCACGTCGGGCTCGTTGGCAAACACATCGAGACCGGCGGAGTAGATCGTTCGCTTTTGCAAAGCCTCGATCAATGCCGGTTCATCAACTACCGAACCGCGCGCCATATTGATCAACACACCACGTGGGCCGAGCGCTTTGAGCACTTCAGCATTGATCATGTTCTTGGTGCTAGCGCCTCCCGGCACGATCACCATCAGCGTGTCAACGTCGCGCGCCATGTCGAGGAGCTTCGGATAGTACTTATATTTGACGCCCGCTTGCGGGTTTCGGCTGTGGTAGACGACCGGCAGGCCGAATGCCTCAAGTCTGCGTGCAATCGCTTTGCCGATGCGGCCCATGCCGACCATGCCGACCGTACGATCGCGCAGCGTGGCCTTGGTGAGCGGATAATGAGCATCCTTCCATTTGCCGGCCCGCAAATACCGCTCCGACTGCGGCAGCTCGCGCACGGTGCAAAGCAGAAGCCCAAGCGCAGTATCCGCCACCTCTTCATTGAGCACTTCCGGTGTGTTGGTTACGATAATGCCGTGCTCGCCCGCCCATTTGGCGTCGATATGGTCATAACCGACGCCGAAGCTCGAAACCTGCTCGAGGTGGGGAAATTGCTGGAGAAAATTTCCGTCGACTTTGTTGGCGGTGTATGAGATTGCAATTGCTTTGATTTTATTACCAATCTCTTTGACGAAAGTGGCCTTGTCTTTGGCGTCAAGCCAGTGGTGAAGAGTCACCTTGCCCTCGAAGCCCTTCATCATCACGGGCTTTCTGGCGCCGACCATTAGTACATCCGGCTTTTCGCCAGCCATTCGGATTCTCCTTACTTAAACCAGCGCTGTCACCGGCGCTTCGACGAATTTCTTGAAGGCCGCCAGCAGTTCAGCGCCGAGCGCACCATCAACGACCCGGTGATCGCATGACAATGTGACGGTCATCTGGCTGATAAACTTCACGCTGCCGTCTTCGGCTTCAATAGGCGCGCGACGTGTCGCCCCAACAGCTAGGATTGTCGCGTGCGGAGGATTGATGACGGCCAAAAACTCACGCACGCCATACATGCCAAGATTGGAAATGGCACTTGAACCACCCTGATATTCGTTCGGCCTGAGTTTCTTGTGACGCGCGCGCTCTACGAGATCGCGCATTTCCGCAGAAATTGCGGTGAGCGACTTGGCCTCAGCGTTGCGTACTACAGGCGTAATCAGACCGCCTTCAAGAGCCACCGCCACGCCAATATCCGCGTGCTGGAAGCGGAGAATTCGATCGCCCGCCCACACCGCATTGGCCGCGGGGATACGTTGTAATGCAGCCGCCCAGGCTTTGATGATGAAGTCGTTGAGCGAGAGCTTGAATGCCGCCTGCCCGTCTTTACCCTTGGGCGCGGCCGCATTTGCTTCTTCGCGTATTGCGATTAGACGGCCCGCGTCAAGATCGGCAGTCAGATAGAAGTGCGGAATCGTCTGCTTCGCTTCGACCAACCGCGTGGCGATGGTGCGGCGCATGGAATCGAGTGGTACTTCCTCGTAGGCAACTCCCTCATAGAGCGCCTTCACCTGCGTTGCGCTGGCGCCGCTCGCCGTTGCGGCCGGCGCCATAGCCGGCGCCCATTCCACATCGCGTGCGACAATACGGCCATGCGGACCCGAACCAGCGACGCGCGACAAGTCGATGCCGCGCTCGCCGGCGAGCCGCCGCGCGAGCGGCGTCACCACCGCGCCGCTGGCGAGTTTTGCAGGACCATAGTTTCGCTCGGGCGTGCGTACCTCGCGGAAAGGATCCATGGGGAGCGCCGGACGCGGCATCGGTGTGAAATGTACGGCCGG
>DASWAK010000265.1:0-5722 GCA_036391175.1 Pseudolabrys sp. | reverse complement strand
ATAGCTATGATAAATGATGGCGAGCTAGGCCACAGCCGCCAGAATCGCGCGGCGGTGCGCGCGAAGTTTCGCGTGCAGGATTTGATCTCCGATCCAAGATGGGTGCCGCGACTTGAGCGATAAGGAAGACGTGGTTGAGCGGCTGCACCGTCAACTCGACCTTGCGGCCGAGTTGCAGGCCTCCGCCAAGGCCAACCCGAATGTCGAGGCGGCTCGCGAGCGCCTGCGCGCCTGGCAGGCGGTGCGTCTTGCGCGCACACACGCCGACCTGCTGGCGAGTCCGCGCATGGGACCGGCCGCGACTTTCTTCTTGACCGATCTTTACGGCTCCACCGACCTCAGCAAGCTCGCGGGCGACGTGAAGCGGATCGTGCCAGTAATGACGAAGTTCTTGCCGGTAGCCGGGCTGGAGACGGTCGCCGACGCAATCGAATTGCACGCGCTCTCGGAAGAGCTGGATATCGCCATGGTGAAGGCGCTGGGTAGCAGGATCAAGAAGCTGGATGCGACCGCCTATGGCCGTGCCTATCGCAAAGTCGACCGGCGCGGCGACCGCGAACGGCAGATCGCCCTCATCCGGGATGTTGGACAGGCGCTCGGCCGACTCATCGGTCAGCCATTCGTATCGAGCGCGCTCGGCCTCATGCGCAAGCCGGCGCAATTGGCCGGATTTGGCGAGCTGCAGGCTTTCCTCGAGCGCGGCCATGACGCCTTCCGTAAGATGGGCGGTACCAAGGAGTTCCTCGGCCTGATCGTCAGCCGTGAGCGAAAGCTGCTCAAGGCGCTGTTCGCGGGAGATGACAGCCTGCTCGGCCAATGAATCCGGACGTGATTTCATATTGGCGCAAATTAGCTTATCGCGCTTGATCTAGATCATTGTCTCGGGGTGACGGTGCGACAGGTTGAGACGCCTTGCGCAGTTGCCGCAAGCGAGAGCAGCCCAACGCCAGGAGAGCACGGAACAATGGACTTGCCGGTCGGTACCGAATCCGACCCCGTGCGACGCATGGAACTGTCGTTCCATGCGCTCCGGGTAGCATCCCGCCGGAACATCGACGTTCCGCTCGCGATCCGCCGGGATCGCCTCAAGCGACTAAGTGCGTTGCTGGATCTGCATCGCAGAAATTTCGAAGTCGCCATCTCGGACGATTTCGGCCACCGCTCCGTTCACGAGACGCGCTTCGCCGAGGCGATGACCGTCGAAGCCGCCATCAAACATGCGCTTCGACATGTTGCGCGGTGGATGGCTCCCCGCCGCGTTCCGACCGATCTGCATTTTCGGCCGGGATTCAACCGGTTGCTGCCACAGCCGCTCGGAGTCGTCGGAATCATCGCTCCGTGGAATTATCCGCTGAACCTGAGCCTCACCCCCGTCGTCACGGCGTTGGCGGCGGGCAACCTGGCCATGATCAAGCCGAGCGAACGGGCACCGACGTTTTCGGCCTGCCTGAATGCGGCGGTGACCGACTATTTCAGCCCCACAGAGATAGTCGTGGTGGAGGGAGGGCCGGCGATCTCTGAGAGCTTTGCGGCGCTGCCCTTCGATCATCTGCTCTTCACCGGATCGGCGCGCATAGGGCGGGTTGTCGCGGCGAGCGCGGCCAAGAACCTGACGCCGGTAACGCTCGAACTCGGCGGCAAGTCGCCGGCGATCATCGACCGTTCCGCCGACCTCGCCGTTGCCGCGCGTCGAATTGCCTTCGGCAAATCGCTCAATGCCGGGCAGACTTGCATCGCGCCGGACTACGTCCTCTGCCCCGCCGATCTGCAGGACCGGTTCGTCGAACTTTTTTTTGCGGCGGTCTCGACGCTGTACGGCTGCGACCCGGGCAACCCCGACTACACCTCGATTGTGGACGCTTCCCAGTATGAACGCCTGGAACGTCTCATCGCCGACGCCGCGTCCAAGGGCGCGCGTATCGAATCCAGAGCCGACAGGCTAGAGGAGTGGAAGGCGGCGCGTAAGCTTCCCCCATGCTTGGTATTCGCGACCAGCGACGACATGCTGATCCGCCACGAGGAGATCTTCGGTCCGATCCTCTTAGTCATTCCGTACGAACGGATCGATGAGGCGATCGCCTTCGTCAACGACCATGACCGACCGCTGGCGCTCTATTGGTTCGGAACCGATCGCGAGGCGCGTGATCGGGTCCTTCGTCACACCGTGTCGGGCGGCGTTACCGTGAACGATTGTCTCTTACAATTCGCCCAGGAGCATCAGCCGTTTGGCGGCGTCGGAGCGTCTGGCACGGGCAGCTACCATGGTGAATGGGGCTTCCGCACCTTCAGCAAGGAGAAGCCGATCTTCTACCAGTCGCGACTGAGCGGCCTCGATCTCTTGCTGCCACCCTATGGCCCGGCCGCCGACCGGATCATCGGGCTGCTGCGCCTGATCATTTGAGCTCGCGCGCGATGGACGAGCTCGACTATCTGGTGTTGGGCGCCGGTTCCGCCGGCTGCGCGGTTGCCGGCCGGTTGAGCGAGGATGCGGGCGTCACGGTCGGCCTGCTGGAAGCAGGCGGCACGGGCGATAGTTGGATCGTCGACACGCCGCTCGCCGGCGTTCTCATGGTTCCGACGCACATCAACAATTGGGCGTTCGAGACCGTGCCGCAGCGAGGCCTTGACGGGCGGCGCGGATACCAGCCGCGCGGCAGAGCACTCGGCGGATCGTCGGCGATTAACGCGATGGTCTACACCCGTGGGCACCGTGCGGACTATGACCATTGGGCGTCGCTCGGGAACGAAGGCTGGTCGTTCTCCGACGTTCTTGCCTATTTTAAGAAGTCCGAATGCAATGAGGATTTCAGCGGCGAATGGCACGGTCGGGCCGGCCCGCTCAACGTCGCGAGACTGCGCACCGACAACCTGTTTCACGGTATCTTCCTGCAGGCGGCACGCGAGGCCGGCTTCCCTATCTGCGAGGATTTCAACGGACCCGAGCAGGAGGGCCTGGGCCTCTACCAGGTGACACAGAAGAACGGCGAACGTTGCAGTGCCGCGCGCGCCTATATCCATCCGCACCTCGGAAAACGGCCCAATCTCCGCGTCGAGTGCAGGGCGCACGTGCTGCGGATATTAGTCGAGGGAAACCAGGCCATCGGTGCGGAGTATCGGCAAGACGGCCGGCGAAAAATCCTGCGGGCTCGGCGCGAGGTCATCGTGAGCGCCGGCGCGATCCAGTCGCCTCAGATCCTGATGCTGTCCGGCATCGGCGACGGCAACGAATTGCGCAAGTTCGGCATTGAGGTGGTACGTCACCTACCGGGCGTCGGCCGCAACCTGCAGGACCATCCCGACTTCGTCTTCGGATACCAGGCGCCGAGCCTCGACCTCCTCGGCCTGTCGGCCGCAGGATTGCTGCGGTTCGCGCGGGAGTTCCGCCGCTACCGCCGCGAGCGCCGCGGCATGGTGACGACGAATTTCGCCGAGGCCGGGGGATTCCTGAAGACCCGCTCCGACCTGGCTGTCCCCGACATCCAGCTGCACTTCGTCGTCGCGATTGTCGAAGACCACGCGAGGCGCCTGCGCGCCGGCCATGGCTTTTCGTGCCATGTCTGCCTCCTGCGGCCGAAGAGCACAGGCACGGTCACACTCGCCGGCGACGACCCGCTCGCCGCGCCCCTGATCGATCCGAACTTCCTGGATCACCCGGATGACGTCGAGGGCATGGTCGCCGGTTTCAAGCTCACGCGTCGCCTGCTGGACGCCCCGGCCCTCGCGTCCGTGTGCACCCGCGATCTGTTCACCGCCGACGTGCGCAGCGACGACGACATCCGCGCCGTCCTGCGTCGGCGCGTCGATACGGTCTACCACCCGGTCGGAACCTGCCGGATGGGCGTCGATGAGTACGCAGTCGTCGATCCGACTTTGAAGGTGCGCACCCTCGCCGGCCTACGGGTGGTCGACGCCTCGATTATGCCGACCCTGGTCGGCGGCAACACCAATGCGCCGACGATCATGATCGGCGAGAAGGCCGCCGACATGATCCGAGCAGACGCACGGTCACTCTAGCGCCAAATGCAAGAAACCTTCCCACCATGCGTGTCGTCGGTGCTTCGTTGAGCTACGCCATATAGCAATCGAGCTACTAATTAATGTTCGCTATTGGGGGTAAAGCGCGGTCTGGTCGCTCTGAGGTGATAGCTTCGTAGACGTTCGCCGTGGACCGTCAAAATCCTGCGTCAATCCGTGTAGGTACGAACCCTGCGTCAATCAGTGTGGGTATGACATGGAGCGAATCGGTAATAAACTGAATAGCAATTTCAGATTTTGAGAAGACGCTCCGTACCGTCTATGTTTCGTCGGGTTCCCGTATCCACGCAACCAAAAGCTCCCATATGACTGCGAGCACGATGGGCCCAAGAAAAAGTCCGGTAATGCCGTAAGCGAGAGTGCCACCGATTACACCGACCAAAATCACCAGCATCGGAGTTTTTAGTCCCCGGCCCATCACAATGGGCCGCAGTAAGTTGTCGATTAAATTGACCGGCACCATGTAGGCCGTGAACAACAGCGCTGATGACGTCTCCATAAACGTCCAGGCCCAAATGATAACGGGGATCAAAATAATCGACGGGCCGATCTGGATGATTCCAAAGATCAAAACACCAAAAGCAATCAAGCTGGCTTGAGGAATGCCGGCTACTATCAGTCCGATACCCGCGAGCAGGGCTTGCAGAACCGAAATGCCGATAACGCCACGTGATACCGCCCGGATAGTTGCTCCGGCCTGGATAACAAAGTCCTCGCCCCGTGCTGGATTGAGTCGCCGCGAAAACTTCTTGACAGCATCAGCAAGCATTGGCGCCGACGAAAATAAAAATCCGGCGATAATGATGGAAACAAGAAACTTGATGAGGCCAATGCCCGTATCCGCACCGACCCGGAGCACACTGCTACCGAGTGGCTTTAGCTGAGGCACGATTTTGGCGAGCGCGGCCTGAAAGTTGGTCGCTGCAAGATCCCAAAATTGGTAGATCGGAACTCCAATGAGTGGCCAAGCTTTCACCGATTGTGATGGCGGAGGTATCGACAGCGTTGAAAAATCGAGTCGCTCGGAGACCATTCGAAGGCTATCGACCAGCCCCATCGCGAGCCACGTTGCGGGTCCAATGACAACCAGCAGGCTCAATAATGTGATCAGAACCGCGGCCAGTCGACGGCGTCCGCCAAGCCGAAACGCTATCCATTCGAAAACAGGATAAAGCGCGACCGTCAGTACAGCGCTCCAGATTACAATTGAAATGAAGGGACTGACGAGGATCAAAGACCAGTAAAGGAGAAGACCGAGCGCCACGAGCCGGATCGCGATTTCGATAAACGGTGTGGTGTCCAGATCGCGGCCGAATGGACTTTTTAGATCGTGGGTCACCAATTTAATCCGGATTGGGTTTTGCGAAAGGTCGTGGCCGCGATGTTATTCAAGATGCAAATACCAGCATACTAAATCCAGCGCGGCCGTCTTTCATTGTTTCCGCGCCAGAGGCATTGTTTCCGCGCCAGAGGCATTGATTTCGGTCAAGGAGGGCTCTTGGCGCTTTGATAGATTTTTCCAGCAAATGAGGAGGGAGGGCTCGTAGCTTTTAGCACGGCACAAGGCTTGCTTCGCCTTCGGTCCAGGAGGTGAAGTAATGGATGCACGGACGGGATTGCCTTCAGGATCGGGCGCACGCAGCGATGGAAGTGGTGCGGCTATTCGGCCGCCGCTGTCCCGGTTTCT
>DASWAK010000264.1:0-21944 GCA_036391175.1 Pseudolabrys sp. | reverse complement strand
TTGTCGACCCCGTCGAATATCTTCTGGATAATGGCTGGCAGTGAAACGTCCGCCAGCAGTGCGCCCACGAACACGCCGCCAAGCAGCGCAAACGGCACTGGCACGCCGAGATAGCCGAATGTCAGAAAGCACGCTGACATCAGCGCGAGGATGACCGGCGCGCTCATTGCGGTCCACCCGGTCTGGATGCGCCAAATGCCGCTGAATGTTCCGGCTCCTGCGGTTCAGGATGGTCGAATCCGTTGCGGCAACCGTTGACGATCTGCTCGATGGTGAACAGGGCGATCAGGACTCCGGAAATAGGAATGGCTGCGTAAAGCGAAGCGATCGGTGTGTTCGACGGCAGGCGAAAGCTGCCGAAGCCGCGCAGATAATTCAGATAGCCATAGTAAACCAGGCAGACGGCCACCACGAGCACGATCAGACGAATGACCAGCTCAGCTATCAGCCGCGGCTTGCCGTGCATCGATTCCGCGACGGCAGTGAGATAGAGATGGTCATTACGGCGGGTTGCGGTCGCAGCACCGATGAAAATTCCATAGACAAACAAAGTTGATGTGACCTCTTGGAGCCAAAGCCAGGGGCGGCCGATAATCCGGGTCGTGATATCGGCGCAAACAGACATCGAGAAGCCAAGCAGGATTAGCCCGCCGATGATCATCAAGACCATCTCGAGGCCGTCGAGCGCCTTCCATTTCAGGTGACGTTGGCGCTGCAAGACCAACTTGTCGGCAATACCCATTGCGCCCATCCGCTAAGTTGGAGGGGCCGGCATTGCCGGCCTCTCCGTTGTTCTGCTTTGAGCGTGGACTATTGGACTGATTTGATCAGGGCCTTGATCTTGTCAGCGTGTGGCCCGAGTTCTTTCGCGAGCTTGTCGAGCATCGGATCGGAAATCTTTTTGAATCCGGACTTGTCGACATCGGTCACAATCTTGATCCCAATTGCCTTAAGCTTGCCCGCCGCCGCGTCTTCGAGCTCGAAGGCTTTCTTCGGTTCCTGCGTGCTGACATCACGACCCGCTTCGAGGACCCACTTTTTCTGGTCATCGCTGAAGCTCTGCCACAGTTTGTCGCTGATCCAGAGAATGGCGTTGTTTGCTTCGTGCTGGGTCATCGATAGCACTGGAGCGGGCTCGTAGTGCTTGTTGATGAGATAGACGTTCACCGAGTTTTCGCCAACGTCAACGACGCCTGTCTGCAGCGAGGTGTAAACGCTACCGAATGGCATGTGGACCGTCTGCGCACCGTAGGCGTTAAAGGTCGCATCTTCCGTTGCGGTTGCCTGAACGCGAATCTTCAGGCCTTTGACGTCCTCGATCTTGTGGATTTCCTTTTTGCTGTACATGTTGCGCAGACCCTGCGTGCCCAGGCCGATCACGTGGATGCCTTGTACGGTCTGATCGATCATGTCGCGGATTGCTTCGAATACCTTCGGGTCGGCTAGCGCCTTCACCATGTGATTTTCGTCACGGAACAGGAAATGCAGTGACATTACGCCGGCTTGCGGTGAGATCGTTGCGGTGTTGGCCGACGACACGATTGCAAAGTCGAGGTCGCCCGATTTCACGAGCTGGAGAAGTTGCGGCTCCTGTCCAAGTTGCGCGCCAGGATACTGGTCCACCAGCATCTTGCCGCCGCTTAATTGCTTGAGCTTGGCCGAAAAGATGTCGTAAGCGACGCTGTACCCGGAATTAAGCTGCTGGTCGTGGGCGAAACGGTAGTGCTTTTCTTGGGCATTCGCGTTGAACGAGACAGCCAGTGCGCCGGCAGCGACGGCCAGTCCCCATCTGCTGATAATCGTCATTGTTCCTACCCCAATATTTTCTGGTTCTCGCGGTCCTCGAGGGACCGGCAGAATTGTAGTCGAGGGTCAAGGGGGCGGATAGACAGTCTTACATAACCGCCTTGAGTCGCTGCGGCGTAACGGGGAGGTGCGTCACCGCGCCGGGGCGCTGAAGCGCGTCGTCGATTGCCGAGGCGATCACTGCGCCAACCGGATTGGCGCCGCCTTCGCCCGCACCTTTCAATCCCAGTGGGTTAAGCGGGCTCGGTGCGTCCTCCGACACGATGATGGAAACCTCAGGGACTTCACGGGCAGTCGGCATCAGATAATCGGCAAATGTGACAGAGAGTGGCTCGCCGTTCTGGTCGTAGCAGAACTCCTCCAGTAGCGCACCGCCCAAACCTTGCGCGAGACCGCCGGCAATCTGACCTTCCACCAATTTCGGGTTCACGGCCTTGCCGATGTCATAGGCAATGGCGTAACGCTCGATTGCAACATTGCCGGTGTCAGCGTCGACGCGCACCACTGCCACATGCACGCCGTATGGATAAACCATGTGGGTTGATTCGAAAGTATCCTCGGCGCTCAAGCCATCGGGGAGGGTACGTGCGAGCTCGGCCAATGGCATCGATGGCCCCGGTGCGCCAACGCGGACGATTTCTCCATTCACGATGTCGAGCGCATCCGCGCGGGTTTGCATTTGCTCAGCTGCGGCCTGCAGCACGCGAGCGCGTAATTTGGTGGCAGCAAGGCGCGTTGCTTCTCCACACATCACCGTCACGCGCGAGGCAAATGCGCCCATGCCGCGCGCGATGCGATCGGTCTGACCGTGAATGACGCGGATATTCGCGTAGTCGACACCAAGGGTGTCGGCACAAATTTGCGCGATGACGGTCTCCACGCCTTGACCGATCGAGGCGACGCCGGTGATGACCTCGACTGCGCCGTCTGGCTTGATCTCGATGCGCACGGTGTCGAACGGCCCTAGCCCGCTTTTCTCGACGAACATTGCAATCCCGGCGCCGATTTTCTCGCCAGTCTTGCGGCGTTCGATCAGTTGTTTCTGAAGCGTGTTCCAACCGACTGCTTTGAGCACCTTGTTGAGCAGCAGCGTATAGTCGCCCGAGTCGTAGACAATCTGTGTGCCTAACGTGTCGAGCCCGAGGGTATAGGGCATCGCGCTTTTGCTGATCAGGTTGCGCTTGCGAATTTCAACCGTGTCGACGCCGACTTTCGCGGCGATCGCGTCCAGCAGTCGCTCGCGAACAAATGTGGATTCGTAACGGCCGGGCGCGCGGTAGGTCCCGCAGGGTGTTTTGTTGGTCAGCCGAATGTGGCCAACGGCGCGATAGGCCGGGACACGATAGGGCCCGGGCAACATGGCGGCGGCGAGATCGGGGACAGTCGCCGCATGGGTGCGCATATATGCGCCGTTGTCGTGAAAAAATTCGTCTTCAATACCCAGGATTCGGCCCTGTGAATCGATCGCGGCACGCACACGGTGGTATTGTTCACGCGAATGATTGGCCGCGATCAGATGCTCGCGCCGGTCCTCGATCCATTTGATTGGATGCTTGAACTTGAGCGCGGCGGCGCAGACCAGAATGTCTTCGGGATAAATTTCGCCACGAACGCCGAACCCGCCGCCGACGTGACCTTCGTAGAGCTGAACGGATTCTTTTTCCCGCCCCAGCATGTGCGCGATTGTATCGCGATTCCAGTGCGGCACCTTGGCGGCACCATGCAGCTCCAAAACATCGCGTGCTTCATCGTAGCGTGCGATAGCGCCGCGCGTTTCGAGCGGAACGCCGGAGTGGCGCCCAATGGTAAGCTCAAGAGAGACGATAGCGTGGGCGTCGCGGAAGGCGGCGTCGATATCGCCATACTCCTTCTGCAGGACTCCCGGCTCTGTCGTGAGTTCACGCTCGTAGGTGCCCGGTTGTCCGGTGGCGCGCATCGTTGTTTGCTTGGGTTCGATCGAAAGCGCGACCAACTCAGCTGCGTCTTCCGCGAGATATGCGTTGTCCGCGAAGACCACCGCGACTGGCTCGCCGACATAGCGCACGACATCCTTAGCCAGCACCGGTTGGCGGTATGGTTCGAGTTGCTTCAGGCCGGTCAACCGGAACGGAATCCGTGGAATCTGCAAGACATCGGCATGCGTCCACACTGCGTGCACCCCCGGCAGCTTGAGCGCGGCAGACGTATCGATCGACTTGAGCCCCCCGTGGGCGACATCCGAGCGAGCTACCCGCATATGCCATTGACCCGGGAATGAGATATCGGCGGCAAAGCGGCCCTGGCCCAGAAGCAACGGCCGGTCTTCGAGGCGCGGGACCGAACGACCGACGAATTTTTGTTTGGGGGACATGAGCGAAACCGCTCATCCTTTTCGCATTTCTTTTGCCGCGGCACGAACAGCCTTGATGATATTCTGGTAGCCGGTGCAGCGGCAGAGGTTGGACGCCAGCACGTCAAGCAGATCGTCATCGCCGATCTCAGGCTCGCGTTCGAGTACACCGACGGCAAGCATCAAAAAGCCCGGCGTGCAGAACCCGCATTGAAGCCCGTGATGATCCATGAAGGCCTGCTGCATAGGATGCAACTTGTCGCCATTGGCCAGGCCCTCAATCGTTCGGATCTTTTTACCGTCCGCCTGCACAGCGAACATCAGACAGGAACGCACCGGCTCACCATCGACAATCACAGTGCACGCGCCGCAGATGCCGTGCTCACAACCGATGTGAGTGCCAGTCTGGCCGCAATCTTCGCGGATTGCATCGGCCAAAGTACGTCGTGGCTCAACGGTTATCGGGTGATCGCGGCCGTTGATAGCAAGCGTGATCGCGGTTTTTTCGTTCATGCGGTCTTCTCCGCATTCCGTAAGGCGGCACGGATGCGCTGTGGCGTCGCCGGCATTTCATCGATTTCCACGCCAAAGGTGCTGAGCGCGTCGTTAATAGCGCTGATCACCGCAGCAGGCGCACCGATGCAGCCGCCTTCGCCGAGGCCCTTGGCCTTGGTGATCGAGTTTACGCTCGGCGTCTCGATGTGATGCAGCTCTATCGGGGGAATCTCGTGCGCGGTCGGCGGCAGATAGTCGGCAAGGGTGGCGGTGAGAATTCCGCCATTCTCGTCATAGATGATTTCTTCGAACAGTGCGTTCCCAATGCCCTGCGCGATGCCGCCGTGCACCTGGCCATCAGCGATCATCGGATTGATGATACGGCCGGCGTCCTCCGCTACTACAAACTTTTCGACTTTAACATGCCCGGTCTCCACATCGACTTCGACGATCGCGACGTGGCAGGCATTGGAGAAGGTGCCCGGTGGATCGTAGTGGCCAGTCTCCGTAAGTCCCGGTTCGATCTCACCCTTGAAGCGGTGCGTCTGCGTATAGGCCTCGCGTGCAAGCCTTGCGATCGGGATCGTGCGGTCCGTACCGGCGACTTTTGCCGATCCATCGGCGAGCACAATATCGTCGGGCGCAGCTTCAAGCATATGACTTGCGATCTTGATCAATTTGGCACGAACTTTTTGCGCAGCGATCAGCGTGGCACCGCCAGAGATTACCAGCGAGCGGCTGGCGAAAGTGCCCCAACCGTAAGGGGCGCGGTCGGTATCGCCGTGCACCACCTTGATCATCTCGGGCGTTATCCCGATTTCATCAGCGATGATCTGGGCGAGCGTCGTGCGCAGCCCCTGCCCGTGTGGCGAGGAGCCGATGCGCGCCTCGACGAAACCGGATGGATCGACTGAAACGATGACCGTCTCCCAGCCCGGCGTGATCTCCATGCCGCGTGCCGCGAATGCAGGACTGCCGTAGCCGGTGCGCTCAGAAAACGTAGCGAAACCAATGCCGAGATGGCGGCCTTTGGCTCGTGCCTCTTTCTGGCGTTTACGGAAAGCAGGCACGTCGACCGCTTTTACTGCCATTTCCAGCGTCTCTTTATAGCTGGCATCGTCGTATTCGAGACCCATAGCGGACTTGTAAGGAAACTTGTCGACCAGATTGCGCCGTCGAATATCGATCGGATCGATCGCAAAGGCGCGCGCGGCCTTATCCATCAGTCGCTCGAGCGTAAATGTGATCACCGGCCGTGACACGCCGCGATAGGGCGCCATCGTGCAGGTATTGGTGACGACTCCGCGCGCCAAGCACGCATATTGCTGGACGTCGTAGGGACCCGGCATTTCCGCCATCGCCATCAGCGGCTCGACCCCGCACGTCGTTGGGAAACAGGAATAGGCACCGATATTTGAGATAATGTCGGCCTTCAAAGCGAGCAGCTTGGCATTCGTGTCGAAAGCGCCTTCCAGCGTGATGTGCTGATCGCGCGAATGGAATCCGGCGATCAGATTCTCCCGCCGATCCTCCGTCCAGGCGACTGAGCTTTTGAGTTTGCGTGCAAGCCAGACCAGCACAACGTATTCGCTGGCGAGCGACATCTTCTGCCCGAATCCGCCACCAACATCGGGCGCGATCACGCGAAGGTCGGATTCCGGAAGCCCGAGCACGTCGCAGATTGCCGTGCGCGTCAGATGTGGCATCTGAGTGGTGCAGGTGAGGGTGACACGTCCGTTCGACGGATCATAAACGGCGTGGCCGCTGCGCGCCTCCATCGGTGTCGCGTTCTGGCGGCGTGAGCGCGCTTCAACCTTGACGATCTTATGTGCGTTTTTCCAGACCGCGTCGAAATCCGGCGTCTTCACCTTGCCTTCAAGGATGACATTGCCTGGGGCTTCGGCGTGAACTTGCGGCGCACCGGCTTTGAGCGCTGCATGCGCATCGGTCACAGGCGTTGTCTCGTCGATCGATAGCTCGATCTGATCGGCGATGTCCTCAGCTTCTTCTTCGCTCGCCGCCGCTACGGCTGCGATCAGCTCGCCGGTGAAGCGAACCATACTTTCGGCGAGCACCGGCTGTCCGACCGGCTTGTAATTGAACTTGTGCAGCATCGGCGTGATTTTCTTCACGCCTTTGAGTTCGGCAGCCGCTATCACCATCGCGCCTTTCGGTGCGCTTATCTTCATTAATTTACCGGCTGCGACGGGACTGCGGACGAAGCGCACCCAATGGACAGCAGGAAGGTCCGCAGTAAATCGCCCCTGGCCCGTAATCAGTGCGGGATCTTCCAGCCGCCGGATGGCGCGTCCGACCCAGGTCATTCCGGATCCTCGGGTGCCGTGCGCGCTCATGATGCGGATTGTTCCAGCGCGCGCCGCACGACCGCGCGCACCAGGTCGCGCCGGTAATCGGCATTGGTCTGATGGTCTTCCAGCGGATCGATCGCTTTGGCGGTTGCTTCTGCCGCTGCGCGAAATACTGTGTCGCCCGGCGTTTTACCGTTTAGTGCAGCTTCGGCTTCTACGACACGGCGTGGGAAAGACTCGGCGCCACCGATGCCGACGCGCGCTTCGGCGATCTTGCCGGCCTGCAAGCGGTACGTGACGAGCGAGGCGGCCATAGCAAAATCGCCGGCGCGGCGGCTGAATTCGTTGAACCCGAATATTGTGTCTTTCGAAAGCAACGGCAGTCTTGCTTCGGCGAGCAACTCATCTTCGGCCAAGGCCGTAGACATGATGCCCGCAAAAAAAACCTTCGCTGCAATCGTACGCTCCCCGCGCGTGCTCTTGGCAACGAGTATGGCATCGAGTGTCGCTGCGACCAGACACCATTCCGACGCTGGGTCGGCATGCGCGAGGCTGCCGCAGAAAGTGCCGCGCATGCGAATTGGATAGTGCGCGATATGCCGCGCCACCTCGCTGAGCAATTGGCCAAGCGGATTGTCGACCACCGATTTGTGAAATGCCGCGTGGCGCACGCGCGCGCCGATTGCCAGTGACTTTCCGTCGCTGGTCATCTTGTCGAGTCCGGCGACTTCGTTGATGTCTACGAGGTGCGCTGGCTTTGCGAGCCGGAAAGCCATAATCGGGACAAGGCTCTGTCCACCCGCCAGAACGCGACCATCCTGCGGCGCCACTTCGGCGAGGATCTTCAGGGCCTCTTCAAGCGTCTTTGGCACGTGACGGACGAAGGGCGCGGGTTTCATTCGGTAAAGCTTCCGGCAGCCGCTAATTATTTGTATACAAACGATAAGGCCCGTTCCCGGATTGTCAAACTAGTCTGCCGAGACCTTGGTCAGTGGCAAGGCCTTGTATCGCCAAAAGGCTTTCTTGCGCGTCTGAGCGTCAGGTTCCGATTTTCAATTCCGATACGAGCGCGCGCAGGGCAGCAACAGTGGAGGGCGCGACGCTTTTGCCGGTTCGCGGATTTTCCGACGGGATATTTTCAATAGTCATTGTGAAGCGGGCGGTATCGGCATCGACCGTAATAGTGTGAGTGTTCCGCGTGATAGCCGGGTCGGCCCAGATCTCGAGCTGCGTACGGTCGGGGCCAATGCCTGCCAGGCTTAATGCCGCCGCAACGTTGACGTTGGTCGGGAATCCGCGAGCGCCTTCGCGAGCGCTACCGTCGAACACCTTCAGCGCCTTTTTCAAATCGCTTACTGAAATTCCGTGCTCGCGCAGGTAGGGCGCGCCCTCGAGCCCTGCCGGGGGCTTGCGCGTGACCATCTTGACCGAATGGATCGTGCCCTCGGCCGCCGCACGCACAGCGTCGAGGCCGATCAGCGCCCCGGTCGGTACCAGAATGCGCGCCCCTTTAAGTTTGGCACGTTCGATCAGGTCACCATTCTCTAGCAGTTGAGCAACCGAGAGCGGCATAAAGATGCGGCCTTTGTCGATAGCGCTGGTGGCGACTTCGCGGAACAGCGCCGGTGGCAGGCATTCGACGACGATATCGCAATCATTTGCGAGTTCGGTCGCTTTGCGGACGACGATACTGTCGCCGATCTGCGGCAGCGCGCGCCGTGCCTTCTCAACGTCCCGCACGGCGACAGCAACAAGCGACAAGCCAGGCATGCCGGCGATCAGCCGTTTTGCGACTTCCAGCCCCACCGCACCGAGACCAGCAATCCCGACACGCAACGGCGGTTTGTTGTTTAGCCCGGTCATTTCCTGCGGCCAGTAAAATTGGCTTGACGTTTTTCCATGAAGGCGCGCACGCCTTCGGCATAGTCGGGTGTCAGGCTTGCAGCGCGTTGTAGGTCGCGCTCAAGATCGAGTTGGGCATCGAGCGTATTGGTTGCTGATGCATTGAGCGCCTGCTTGATAAACGCCAATCCTTGCGTTGGCGCGGCGGCGAAATGCTCGCATAATTTTTGCGCTTCGTTCGGCAGGGCCGCGTCATCGACGCATTTCCAGATCAGGCCCCACTGCTCGGCTTTTTCGGCCGGTAACGGCTCGGCCAACAGCGCCAGGCCGCGCGCCCGCGCTGCACCGACGAGCCTGGGGAGAAACCATGTGCCGCCGGAATCGGGAACAAGCCCGACGCGAGCAAATGACTGGATAAAGCTTGCTGACCGCGCCGCCAATACAATGTCGCACGCCAGCGCGATGTTACAGCCGGCGCCGGCCGCAACACCATTGACCGCCGCTACAACGGGGAAGGGGAGACTGCGCAACTTGCGCACCAGCGGGTTGTAGTGCGCCTCCAACGCACCGCCGAGCACGACGGTTTCGCCCGGCTTGGCGAGCCGGTCGCTTAAATCCTGGCCCGTACAAAAGCCGCGGCCCGCGCCGGCGAGCAACAGTGCGCGGCAACTTTCGTCGGCTTCTGCGTCTTCGATCGCCTGGCGCAGGGCTAGATGCATCACCTCGTTGAAGGCGTTGAGCTTGTCCGGCCGGTTGAAGGTGATCGCACGGTAGCCGGTGCGCTGCTCGACGAGGATGGGGGCTTCAATCATCATGGCTTATTGACAAACCGATCGAGCGCGCCGACTTCTTTCTTTCCGTCCTCAAAGTCCTCGGCGATACGCTCATAGAGGCGAGCTGCGGCGGAAAGCATTTCATGCTCGGCGCGCTCGTCGCCAACGAAAGAAGCGATCTCGTCGAGCTCGGCCACCCAACGATAGGCCTTGGAATACATGGCCGGCACTTGGTTCGAAAGATAGCGGAGCAGGTCCGGCCGGCTCTCAGCGAGTTCGGCTTTCAGCGCCTCGGCCGAACCGCCGCGGGTGGCAGCTAGCATCATGGCGGCGCCAAGCGCGGTGAAGCCCTTGGTGATGCCGGCATAGGACATTTTCAGCGCCGATGCCGCCGTCAGGGGTCCATCCAGCACGCGCACAACCAGTCCGTAATCGTTGAGCTTGGCGAAATCTTTGGCCGCGGGTCCGGAAGCATAAATTTTGGTGGCCGTGCTGCCTGGCTTCGGCGGCGGACCGATGATACCGGCGCCGACGAAGGGGCAGCCGGTCGTCACGATCTCGGCCGCTATTTTCCGCATCGTCGGCGGGCTGACTGCGTTGCATTCCACGTAGACCGGTTTTTTGCTGGCGGTGGTGAGCACGGGCGCGAGACGCTTGGCGAGCGCCAGGGCATCGCCGGGCGGTACGATCGACAAAAGAAAATCGGCTTCCGCGAGCGAACGCTCTTCGACTGGTTGCATACCAGCTTCACGTGCGCGTCTTGCGCTTGCCTCACTGCGCTCCGCGAGCGAGGTCAGCACCGTCACCCTGTTATCGGCGAGGCGCTGGCCGATCCCGGCACCCATATTGCCCGGCGCAATGATCGCAACAGTCGGAGTCATGAGCTGGTCACGCCGCCGTCTAGATTGATACTTTGGCCGGTGACAAAGGCCGATGCTTCAGAGGCCAAGAACAGTACGGCACCGACCAGATCTTCCGGCAGTTCCGCGCGCGGCACGCATTGCATGGCGATGATGCACTCCTTCTGCGCCGGCGTGACCGTCTTGCGCTCGATTTCGGTGAAGGTCGCGCCCGGCAAAATGGCGTTCACGGTGATGCCGTCGGATCCGAGTTCCCGTGCCATAGACAGGCTCATACCTGCGAGCGCTGCTTTTGTCGCGATGTAGTGCAGATAGTTGGGCCGCCCGAGCCGCACTGCGCCGGATGCGACATTGATGATGCGGCCCCACTTGGCCCGGCGCATGGCAGGCAGCACCGCGCGCGCACAAAGAAATGGACCGGTGAGATTGACCCGCAGTACGTTCTCCCATTCTTCCAACGGGATTTGATCGAAAGGGCGCATCTCCAACGTGGAGAAAATCCCCGCGTTGTTGATCAGCACATCGATGCGGCCGTATTCATTCTCGACGACCTTGATCGTCTCCTCGATCGAGGCGGGATTGGAAACGTCGGTTGTGACCGCCAGTGCCTGACCTCCGGCCTCCATGATTTCCCTGGAAACGGCCGCGGCCTTCTCTTCATTCAGTTCGGCGATGACGGAGCGTGCACCGGCTAGGGCAAAGGATTTCGCGAAGATACGGCCGATGCCTTGCCCAGCACCGGTGACGATAACGACTCGATCTTTAAGTCCCGGAAACACGACGTTCTGCAAGTCGGCGCTCATGCCGCGCCCCGCTCCAACTGCGGCAATTGTTCAAGCGCTCCGCGCGCGTCCCACGGCGTCCACCAGGGCTTCAGCCCGAGGTCGTTCGCGATGATGCCGGCGCTGATATAGCCAGCGCCACCGGAAATTGCGCCGCCGGGATGGCCAGCGGAGCCTGCGTTGTACAGATTCGCGATCGGCGAGTGGTAACCAAAGTGGTTGAACATCACTTGTTCGGCATTGAAGGCGCCCATGAAAATGTCGCCGCCCCGCATGTTGACCATTTCCTGCACATATTCGCGGCCCGTGTAAACGTAACGCCCCAGTATGTTTTTGCTCGTCATGTTCGGGCAATAACGCGCGAAACATTCGACGATCTTATCAGAGAACTCCTCCTTGAAGTTTTCGTAACTTTGTCCGGCCAAGTCCGGGTCAAGCGGCATCACGTGCCAGCAATAGGTCGTGTGTTTGCCGGGCGGTGCTTGCGTCGGGTCGAGCAGGCTCAACGGGCCTGAGCCGAACTGGATAATCTTGGGCACGCGACCGGTCTGCACATCCTGATGCGCGGAGAACAGGTCGTCCATCGACTCAGCGCCGATGCTCCATTTCAGGGAGCGATTGATATTGGGATCGAACTTTTCCGCTGCGAAACGCGGGCTTTCATTGAGCGCGAGGTGCAGGCCGAACAGGCTCCAGGCGGTGTACTGGAAGCCGTCGAGCTTCTTGAGAAACCCAGCGGACAACTGTTCGCGTCCGACAAGCCTCTCGAACGTCTGGTGCACATCGAGCGTGGAAGCGACGAACTGCTTGGCACGCACAGTTCGCCCATCAGCCAATTCGATGCCGGTGGCCCGGCCGTTCTCGATCGCGATGCGGTCGATATTAACCTGCGGCTGGAATGTCCCGCCGGCAGCGATGAAGCTTTCCATTAAACCGCGCGCCAGATTGAACGAGCCGCCCTGGCATAGCTGGTAGCCACTTTCCAAATCGAAGGCGCGGATCACCGAGCCCATCGGCGAAGTCTTCGACAGCGTGTCCACCAACCAAGTGCCGAATAGCGACACCTTAAACAAGAACAAGAGCCGCACGTGCTCGTTTTCGAATAATTCGCGCACGACGTCGAGCGGTTGGCGGTTGGAAACTTCAAGGAATTCGCGGCCCAGCGCCGTTCGCGACAACAGCGCTTCGCGCTCTTCTTTGGGTAGCGGCTCCGCATAGCGTTCCGGAAGAAAAATCTGCGCCGTGATTTTCTCCGCCTTGCGATTCCATTCGCGGAAAGTGGCGGCATCTTTTTTCGAGAAGCGCGCGATATTGGCAATCGATTCTTCGAGATCGCGTCCGAGCACCAGCGCTGAGCCGTCGTGATGCGCCTGACCGAATTCGTAGCGCGGCGTGATGTAGGTGACGCGTTCGTCCAGATTCAAATCCTTAAACCAGGGAGTCTCGCTGATGTGGAAATGATTGATCGAATGCAGGTTGTGATAGAAGCCCGGCAGCGTCACTTCGCGCGTGCACAGGCCACCGCCATAAGTAAGCCGCCGTTCTACCAACAAAATGTCGAGGCCAGCGCGGGCGAGATATGTGCCGAGGATCAGCCCGTGGTGCCCGGCGCCGATGATGATCCCGTCATAGCTTCTTTCGAGTGGTTTCGACAAAGGTCGAAAGTCCCATCAGTGGGCCCGCTGTCGGGGCCGGCACCGCTAGACTGCCGGGGCCTCGGAGCGCCGGTCAATGGCTGCAGCCGCATGGCCGGAGAGCCGGAAATACGGTCGATTTCGAATTTACTGTGCTGACTCGAAATATAGTTCGGGTGCGCGCCGGTGGACCTTTTGGCGTCTCTGCCGGTACATTAGACTATCATAAGGAAATAGGGCCCGAAGGCCCTTGGGGAGGATGTCATATGCGCAACGCACTATTGGCCGCAAGCGCCGCTCTGCTGCTCGCAGCGGGCCCGGCCATGGCCCAGCAAAAATCCATCAAGATCGGCTTCATCAGCACCTTCAGCGGTCCGGTTGCTGTCATCGGCGAGGATATGCGCAATTCGTTCGAGCTCGCGCTCGATCATATGGGCCGCAAGATGGGCGGCCTGCCAGTCGAAGTGATTTACGAAGATGACGGCTTCAAGCCGGAGGTCGGCAAGCAAAAGACCGAGAAGCTAATCGAGTCCGACAAGGTCGATTTCATTTCTGGCTATATCTGGTCGAACGTGTTGCTGGCTTCGCTTAAGCCGATCGTGGACTCCAATACCTTCCTGGTTATCGCCAATGCCGGCCCGTCACAGGTCGCAGGCGAGCTGTGCTCGCCGACCGTATTCTCGACCTCTTGGCAAAACGACCAGACGCCGCAGGCGTTGGGTCACTACATGAACCAGAAAGGTGTGAAGTCGGTGTTCCTGATCGGCCCGAACTATGCGGCCGGCAAGGACATGCTTTCGGGCGTGGCCGCAACCTTCAAAGGCAAGATTGCCGGCGAGGAACTCACCACCTGGCCGTCGCAACTCGATTTCTCCGCCGAGCTTGCCAAGGCGAAGGCCGCCAATCCGGACGCGATCTTCGTGTTCTATCCCGGCAGGGCGGGAGTGCAGTTCCTCACGCAATACGCGCAGGCGGGTCTCAAAGGCAAAATTCCGCTCTACACGGTCTTTACCATCGACGAGCTCTCACTGCCCTTGCAGAAGGACCTGGCGCTCGGTGTGCCCGGCGCACAGGAATGGGTGAACGATCTGCCGAACGAGGCCAACAAAAAATTCGTTGCCGACTACATCAAGAAGTATCCTGGCAAAAGACCATCGTTCTACGGCGCGCAGTCCTATGATGCCGCCAACCTCATCGCCTCGGCGGTGGTCGCGACCAAGGGCAACCTCTCCGACAAAACGGCGGTGCAGAAGGCGCTGGAGAAGGCCGACTTCAAATCAGTACGCGGCACCTTCAAATTCGGCAATAACCACATTCCGATCCAGAACTTCTATCTGCAAGATGTGGTGAAGGACGCCAAAGGCGATTTCGTCCTGAAAACCGTCGCCACCATCGTCAAGGACAACCAGGACGCTTTCCATACCAAGTGTCCAATGAAGTGATCCGGGATTAAGCCACGGCGGCGGCGCTTGCGCGCTGCCGCCGTTTGTTCGTCGGAATACCGCCCACTATTTTGCACAGTGTGCAATGACGCTTTTCATCGAGCAATGCCTGAACGGTTTGCAGTTCGGTCTGCTGCTGTTCTTGCTTGCGGCGGGGCTGACGCTGGTTTTCGGCATCATGGATCTGGTCAATTTGGCGCACGGCTCGCTCTATATGATCGGCGCCTATTTCGCCGCTACGTTTGCAGCCTGGACCGGCAGCTTCGTGTTCGGCGCGATGCTGGCGCTCGCAGCCACCTTGATGGTCGGCATGGCGGTGGAAGTTATCGCAATGCGCAGGCTTTACGGCCGTGACCATCTCGACCACGTTCTCGGCACTTTCGGGCTCATTTTGTTTTTTGATGAATCGGTGCGGCTGATCTGGGGGCCTGAGGGTCTTTCGCTGCCGCTGCCATCATGGCTCAACACGTCAGTGCAAATTCTTCCGGGCGTCGATTACTCCGCCTACAAGCTATCAATCATCGTGATGACGCTCGCCGTCGCGGCATTTCTTTACGTGCTGGTGATGCGCACGCGCATCGGCATGCTGATTCGTGCCGGCGCCAGTAACCGCGAGATGGTCGGCGCACTCGGCGTCAACATCAAGCTGCTCTATACGCTGGTGTTTGGCCTGGGTGCGGCGCTCGCGGGCCTTGCCGGGCTGATGCATGCGCCGATCCTGACCGTGCAGATCGGCATGGGCGAGAACATCCTCATCCTCGCCTTCGTCATCACCGTCATTGGTGGCATCGGCTCGATTCGCGGGGCGCTTGTGGCGGCGATTTTCGTAGGCTTCGTTGACACGCTCGGCCGCGCATTCTTTCCGGATCTCCTGCGCATGGCGTTCACCAAGGAAGTGGCGGCAACGGCGGCGCCCGCGCTCTCCTCCATGCTGATCTATCTGGTGATGGCGATCGTGTTGGTCGTTAAGCCCGAGGGCTTGTTTTCGACGGGCGGCAAATGAATCGGGCACTCAATCTGCGCACGATCGTTGCACTGGCACTGCTGCTCGCCCTGGTGCTACTGCCGGTCTATGTCGAGCTTTCCGGCAGCCGATTCCTGCTTACGTTGTTTACCCGCATCTTGATCCTGGCGTTCGCAGCGGTGAGCCTCAATCTTATCCTCGGCTATGGCGGTATGATGAGCTTCGGCCATGCCGCTTATCTCGGTATCGGCGGATATACGGTCGGTATTCTCGCCTTTGAGGGTATTCCGACAGGCTTTGTGCAATGGCCGGTGGCGCTCCTGGTCTCCGCCCTGTTTGCGCTTGTCGTCGGTGCACTCAGCCTGCGCACGCGCGGCGTCTATTTCATCATGATCACCTTGGCCTTTGCACAAATGGCGTATTACATCGTCGCGGGACTTGCGCGCTACGGCGGAGATGACGGCCTCACCATCCAGAAGCGTAGCCAGTTCTTTCAGCCGTTGAACTTGTCGAACAAGGTGCAGTTTTACTACGTTTGCCTCGCGCTGCTTTTTGCTTCGATCTATCTGGTTTGGCGCATCGTCAATTCCCGCTTCGGGCTGGTGATCCAAGGTGCGCGCTCAAACGATACGCGCATGCGTGCAATCGGCTTTCCAACCTATCGCTATAAGCTCGTTTGCTTTGTCATCGCGGGCACGATGTGCGGTCTCGCCGGCGCGCTGCTCGCCAATCACACCGATTTCGTGAGCCCGGCAATGATGTACTGGACCCGCTCCGGCGATCTCATCATCATGGTAGTGCTCGGCGGCATGGGATCCATCTTCGGCCCCTTGTTCGGCGCGGTGGCGCTATTGGTATTGGAGGAGACGCTCTCCGGCATCACCGAATATTGGCAGATTATCCTCGGGCCGCTGCTGTTGCTTGTTGTGCTGTTCGCGCGCGGCGGTATCGATGGCCTGCTCGGCAAGGTGGGCCATGCCTGATTTGCTGGGGGTCGAACATCTCTCCAAGCGTACGGTTTCGGTCTATGGACGTGTGATCGCCTCTGGCAAGCCCGAAGATATCCGCAACAACACCCAGGTGCGCGATGCTGATCTCGGTGAACAGGAGGCCGTTCATGGCTGACAGCGTTCTCGAGATTACGGGCATCGAAACCTTCTATGGCCTGAGCCAGGTGCTGTTCGGTGTTTCACTAGCTGTGGCTCCCGGCGAGATGGTGACGTTGATGGGACGCAATGGCATGGGCAAAACAACCACCGTGCGCTCGATCATGGGGCTGACACCGGCGCGCGCTGGCGCCGTCCGTTTCATGGGTGAGGAGATTCGCGGTCTGCCGTCATACAAGGTGGCCCAGCGCGGAATCGGTCTCGTGCCGGAAGGGCGGCAGATTTTCCCGAACTTGTCTGTGCGCGAGAATCTGCTGGCGACGGCAGTTAAACGCAATGGTGAGGATTGGACGCTCGCCAAGGTCTATGACTTGTTCCCGCGCCTGGCGGAGCGCGACGACAGCATGGGAAACCAGCTTTCTGGAGGCGAGCAGCAGATGCTGGCGATCGGCCGCGCGCTGATGACCAATCCACGCCTGCTCATCCTCGACGAGGCGACCGAAGGCCTGGCGCCCCTGGTCCGGGCCGAAATCTGGCACTGCCTTGCCACACTGAAGGAATCGGGACTGTCGGCCCTGGTGATCGACAAGAATGTCGGCGCGCTTATGCGCGTTGCCGACCGCCATTTCTTGATCGAGCGCGGGCGTGTAGTTTGGAAAGGGTCGTCGCAAGAACTCGCTGCGGCGCCGGATGTGCAACGCCGGTATTTAGGAGTCTAAACTACTCCGCCGGCTGCAGCGGCGGGCCGCGGCGGCGGATGAAGGTAAAGCTCGCGCCACCAAGCTTGCGATGCAGTCGGTCGAGCAACAGGTAGATGACCGGCGTCGTATAAAGCGTAAGTACTTGTGACACCAAAAGCCCGCCGATAATCGTGATGCCAAGAGGCCGCCGCAGCTCCGATCCCGGGCCAATGGCAATCACGAGCGGCATCGCACCCAGCATGGAGGAAAGCGTCGTCATCAGAATTGGCCGGAATCGTTCTAGGCACGCATCGTGAATCGCGCGCTGGGGCGACAGCCCCAGTCGTCGTTCGCCGTCGAGGGCGAAATCTACCATCATGATGCCATTCTTCTTCACGATGCCGATCAGCAGGATGATGCCGATGAAGGCGATCACCGACAATTCGGTGCCGGAGATCTGCAAGGCGAGCAGCGCCCCCAGGCCTGCCGAAGGCAGAGTCGAAATGATGGTCAGCGGGTGTGCGAGGCTTTCGTACAACACGCCGAGCACGATGTAGACCGCGATCAGCGCGGCAATCAACAGCAGCGGCTGTGCGCCAATTGCACGCTTGAATGCCTGCACGTCGCCAGAAAAGTCAGCATGAATAATGTCGGGAACATGTATTTCGGCGACGGCCTGCTCGAGTGCAGCGGTGGCGTCCTCAATTGTAGTATCGGGCGCCAGGTTGTAGGTGATGGTCACCGAGGGAAATTGGCCCTGATGGTTTACGACAAGTGGAGCGATGCCGCGCTCGATTTGCGTCACCGCCGATAGCGGCACCTGGGCATTCCCGGTCCCCGGTACATAGACCTGAGCGAGGTCGGTCGGGTCGCGTTGATAGGGACGGTCGACTTCCAGGATCACGCGATACTGATTGCGCGGGCCATAAATGGTCGAGATCTGCCGCTGTGAGAAAGCGTTATTGAGCGCGTTGTCGATGTCCTGGACGCGTACGCCGAACCGCGCGGCTGCCTCCCTGTCGATAGTGACGTTGGCCTGCAAGCCACCTTGCTCGCGGTCGGTCGTCACGTCCACGATGCCGGGTACCTGTTTCACACGATCAAACACGCGCGGCACCCACTTTTGCAATTCGTCGATGTCGGAGCTCCACAGTGTGAACTGATATTGCGAATCGCTTTGTCGGCCGCCGACGCGCAGGTCCTGGGACGCGAACATGAATACGCCGATGCCCGGAATTTGATTAAGTTTGGCGCGCAGCCGTGCCACCACCTGCTGTGTGCTGACGTTGTTGCGTTGGTTGAGCGGCTTGAGGCTGATGAACAAGCGCCCGCGGTTGACCGACGCGTTGAACGGCGAGGCGCCGACCGAAGACCCAAGACCCGCGACTGCCGGATCCGCGAGCGCAATATCCATTGCCTTGCGCTGCAGTTGCTCCATTGCCTCGAAGGAAATGTCGGTCGAGGCTTCAATGCTCCCGAAAATCAGCCCGGTGTCGTCCTGCGGGAAGTAGCCTTTTGGCACCTTAATATAGAGCCCGATGGTAAGGACGATCGTTGCCGCGAACACGATCAGCATCAGGGCGCGGTGTTCGAGTGCGAAGGACAGCGTGCGGTCGTAGAAACGGATCATGCGCGCCAGCAGACCCTCAACCCGTCGGTCGAGCCAGGTGGCGTCGCGGCTTGGCGGCTGACGCACGAAATAAGCGCATATCATGGGTGTTACCGACAACGACACCACCGTGGAAATGGCGATGGCGAAGGCGAGCGTCACAGAAAATTCGCGGAACAGCCGCCCGACGATTCCGCCCATGAACAGCAGTGGAATGAAAGCGGCAATCAGCGAGACCGAAATCGACACTACGGTGAAGCCGATTTGCTTTGCGCCCTTTAATGTCGCGCGCAGGGGCGACGCGCCACGTTCGAGATGACGGAATACGTTTTCGATCATTACGATGGCATCGTCCACGACGAAGCCAACGCTCACCGCAAGCGCCATCAGCGATAGATTGTCGATGGAAAAACCCGCGAACCACATTGCCGCGCAAGTGCCCGAGAGTGCCAGCGGCACCGTGACGCCGGCCGCCGCCGTGGGCGCCGTCCGCCGCAGGAACACGAACACCACTAGCATCACCAGCACGATGGTGGCGCCAAGCGTGAGCTGCATATCATGGACGCTGGCTCGAATGGTCTGCGTGCGGTCGGTCAGCACCGAGATGTCCAGGCTGGCTGGCACCCATTGCCGAAGTTCCGGCAGCAGCTCGTAAATGCGATCGACCGTGTCGATGACGTTGGCGTTGCCCTGCTTGGTAATAATGAGGAGGACTGAGGGGTCTTTGTTGTACCAGCCGGCGGCGCGGCTGTTGCGGACGCTAGCTCGGATGGTGGCGATGTTCGAAAGGCGAATCACTGTGCCGTTTACAGTCTTCACCACCACTGGGTCGTATTCATTGGCATTGCGCAGCTGGTCGTTGATCCCAATGGTGACGGCACGTTTGTCGCCGTCGAAGGTGCCGAGCGGTCCGGCGGCGTTGGAATTGGAGATCGCTGTGCGGACGTCTTCCATGGACAGCCCCATGGCTGACAGCCGCGCTGGATCAACGCGCACGCGGATCGCCGGCTGCTCGGAGCCGGCGACCGTGACGTCAGCAACGCCGTCCACCTGCGACAGGCGCTGCGCGATGACGCTGTCGGCTGCGTCATAGATCGCGCTCGGTGGCATGGTCTTCGAGGTGAGCGCCAGGATTAGGATTGGGGCTGCAGCCGGATTGGCTTTCCTGAACGTCGGCAACGTAGGCATGTCGCTGGGCAGGTCGCTGAGCGCGGCGTTAAGCGCAGCCTGCACATCGCGGGCGGCGCCCTCGACACTGCGGCTTAAGTCGAATTGAATGGTTATGCGCGAGAGGCCGAGCGACGAGACCGACGTCAGTTCGGTCACGCCGGAGATTTCACCAAGACGCCGCTCGAGCGGGGCTGCGACCGTCGCCGCCATCACATTCGGGTCGGCGCCCGGGCGGCTGGCGCTCACAAAAATTGTGGGAAATTCGACGGTTGGCAGACTGGCGACCGGAAGAAACGTATAGGCCACGGCGCCAACAAGAAACAATCCGACGGCCAACAGCGTGGTGCCGATTGGCCGGCGGATGAACGGGTAGGAAAAGTTCACAAGCGGCCCCGGGCTGGGCGAGTCATCCGGCGCGGCGCGGATGGCGGTGCGGGTGCGAGCCGTGCGCGCAGGCGCTCCATGTATAGGTAGATCACCGGTGTGGTGTAGAGCGTGAGCAGCTGGGAAAGCAGCAAGCCACCGACAATCGTGATGCCGAGCGGATTGCGTAGCTCTGAACCGGTGCCGCCTTCTAGGGCGAGCGGCAATGCGCCGAACAATGCCGCAAGTGTCGTCATCATGATCGGCCGGAAGCGCAATAGCGCTGCCTGCACAATCGACTCCTCAGGCGAGAGGCCCTGATGTCGCTCGGCGTCGATTGCGAAGTCGATCATCAGAATCGCGTTCTTCTTCACGATGCCCATCAGCAGAACGATGCCGATCAATGCGATCACCGACAGATCATAGCCGAACACCATCAGCGCCAGGAGGGCACCAACGCCGGCCGAAGGCAGTGTTGAAAGAATCGTGAGCGGGTGGATGAAGCTTTCGTACAGCACGCCCAGCACGATATAGATGGCGATGACCGCCGCCAGGATCAGCCATGGTTCGCCGGCCAAGGACTTGGCGAACTCGGCGGCATCGCCGGAATAGCTGCCGGTCACCGAGGACGGCATGCCAATCTCCTGTTGCACCGAGCGGATGGCCGCCACTGCATCGGAAAGCGCGTGGCCGTCGTTCAGATCGAAGCTGATCGTGACGGAGGGAAACTGCTCCTGATGCGCGATGGCGAGCGGCGCTGAGATCGGCACGAAGCGGGAGAACGAAGACAACGGCACCTGATTGCTGCCGGTCACTGCGTTGGGCGTGGCAGTGATATTGGTATTGGTCGTGCCCGTTGCTGTGTTTCCGACGGTCGCGGCGGTGCCGGTCGATGTGCTGGCGCCGGTGACGTAGAGTTTCGAGAGCGCGTTGGGATCCTGCTGGTAGCGCGGCTGGGCCTCCAGAATAACGCGGTATTGGTTGGCCTGGCCGTAAATGGTTGAAATCTGCCGCTGACCGAAGGCGTCATTGAGCGTGTCGGTGACGCTCTGCATGGAGACGCCAAGCCGCCCGGCCTGCTCGCGATCGACATCGACCTGCACGCGCGGGCCGCCTTCCTGGGCTTCAGAGGCAACCTCACGCAGCGCCGGGTTTCCGCGCAGGCGGTGCACCAGTTTATCGGCCCACTCGATCACTTCGGCGCGATCGGTTGATAAGAGCGTGTATTGATACTGCGCACGGCTCGCGCGCGTTGAGATCTGAATGTCCTGCGTGGCCTGGAAATACACGGTCATGCCGGCAACGCCGGCAACGGCACGTTTAAGTCGCGCGACGATCTCTTCAACTCGCGCGCGGCGATCATCTTGCGGTTTCAAGCTGATGGCGAGCCGTCCAGCATTGGGCGTGGCATTGATCGGACTGACGCCAATGACGGATACGACCCCGGTCACGTCTGGATCGGACCGGATCGCGTCTTCCACCAAGCGCTGGCGGCGCTGCATTTCAGTGAAAGAGACGTCGGTGCCGGCTTCCGTCACTGCGGTGATCAGGCCGGCATCCTGCAACGGCAGGAATCCCTTGGGTACGACAATATAGAGAACAATCGTGGTGACGAGTGTCGCCAGGGTCACAATCAGCATTTCGCGCTGGCGTTCCAGAACCCACTCGAGGCTTTGCCGATAGGCCTCGACTGTGCGCTCGGTCAGGTCGTGGAAGCGGACGGTGAAGAAGTTGCTCGTGCTGTCGCCAGACTCCCCAACATGTCGCAGCAGCCGCGCAC
>DASWAK010000263.1:0-2352 GCA_036391175.1 Pseudolabrys sp. | reverse complement strand
TTCGACCGGCTTGCTCCAGCCGAACGCGGCATCTGCGGCATTCCAAGGCGTTAGTCGATCGATCTGAGATCGCACAATGCCAGGCATAAATTCGGCGGCGCGATTGGGTAGTTCGAGCGGCCGGAATGAAAATCGATCAGCTGCTAGCACCAGTTCGATATGGCTGCCCGCGAGGACTGCCGCAGGCATCGCTGAGCTGCTACGATCGATGTGTCCCTCGACAATTCGAATGCGGTCGCGTGTGAAATTTGCGCCGGGGGTGTCGTCCTTTGGCGCAACCTCAAATTCGTCATTTCCATGCTCGACCAGCCGGACCGTGCGCGGCGAGGCAAAGCGACCGAGCAACCCGGCGGCCAGATCCCCGACAGAATCAATCCAGCGCGCGTATGCTGCGCTGATCGAAGCGAACATCATCATCGCGGTTGCATTCACGGCATGTTATCCGCAAGCATTGCGTTGAGCTCATCGCGCCAAGACAGGATTGCAAACGGCTGGTCGCCCTCTTCAAAAAGCAGGATGACCACTTCGGCGCTGTCTCTGTGGCCATCGTCAAAGGCGATCCGAACTTTGACCCGAAATGCCTTGCTGCCCTCGAGCGTTGCATATTGCTGCGCGTCCGTGGGCAGCAGCAGCTTTGCATCCGGCGATGTCTGCCGCTGCAGCAGAAATTCATTCAGGCGGTCTTGCGTCATTCCTGGCAACGCTGCAATCACTTCCGGTGCCGCGTCGAGGACGTTGACTTGCGGACGGCCGCTATAAACAGTGACAAACGGCAAAGCGCGCTCGACAAGGGATGGCGGTAGATCGCGGACGAGTGACAGCTCATTGGCATGAGGGAATTTGGCTCCGCGCGGTTGATAGCCGAGGCGGGCCATCCGATAAGCGGAAGCTTCCGGATCTTGGTCTTTGGGCGAGGGCGTTCGCCAGCCGATGACCCGATCGCTGTAAGAATCCGCATCTGCCGGGCGCGCCCCCAGCGTGACGAACAATCCGAACAACAGTTGCTTGGGTGCGGTATTGAGATCAACCCGTGCGGCCTCCGACTGAAATTCGACCACAATATTTGCTTGCCCGAGACGAAAGTTGAAGCCGCCATGGGTCGGGCGCGATTGCGCCGATGCTGCTTGTTGCTGATAGGCCGTGAGCTCGAGCGCAGCTGATACCAGCGCCTCGGCTTTCATATGATCATCGTAGGCTGCGAAGGCAGACGCGGTGTTGATGACGTAAACGGCGTAAATCGATACCAGCGCGCTCAGCGCGCCAAGAATCCATAAAACGATGACCACGATGAATCCATCGGGAGCGGATCGCTTGGCTCTGAAATTGAATGCCGACCCCGTCATCATAGTCACCCGCTACGAGCGCGATTTGTCACCTTCGGCGGACGGCCGGAGGTAAGTTGAAATACATTCGGCGAGAGATTTTGCCGCGATACAATCCACTGGGACCTCGCCGTGGATAAGCGTGGCTGTTGACACTGGGAGTGTTCGTTGCGTTGTCGCATCACGCACGGACAACTTGACTGCGTTTGGCAGTTGGATTTGCTCGCGCCAGTCATCTCGCCAATTTCGATCTGCCGCGGCATACGAAAAGGAGAGCCGATAGGGTGCTCGCAACAACACGACGGGGTCGGTGAAATTGGGTTGACGATCAATGCCTGGCACAAACGGCGCGCGCGTCCTGACCAAAACTGGTCCCTGTTCACTACTGACTTCGGCAATGCGAACGATTTCGAGTCCGGGTCCGGTATTAGGACCCAGTGCGGTGCGCACAAAGGTAACGGAACGATTTGCGCCATCGAAGAATGGCTTGCGGGTCTGATTGTTGGTCGGGATGAACTCGGCAGCCGCAAGATCGGCGGCGAGCCGTTCAAGTCCAAGCGCAACCTGGTCATTCCGCTGAACGCGGACAATCCCATGATTCCAGTTTGGCAGCCATTGCGCGGTGATGGTCGCGAGCGCAGTGAGAATCAAACCCATGAGCGCTGTGGCGACCAGGGCTTCGAGCAATGTGAAGCCTGCCATCGGATCGCGGTCGGGCCACTGCCGCATTGTCATCTGGTGTCTCTGCGCTGTAAGCGGACCGTGTTGATTGTCATCGCAGCCCCGCCCGGTGCCTGGATGGTGACGACGACCGTTTGCGGGACCCATTGCGTGCGCGGTTGCGCGCTGACGTCTTGGGCTGCGAAGGGCAATACATCGACCCGCCAGGGGTGGTCGGCGATTGCCCCCGATAACATGCCAGGGGCCAGCTGATCACGACTTGGAAGGGCGATCATAATGGCGCGCGCTGTCTCCAATCGCGTTAATCGACTATCGATTGAACGGACACCACGAGCGCTGCTCGCAATTA
>DASWAK010000262.1:0-14593 GCA_036391175.1 Pseudolabrys sp. | reverse complement strand
GTCGAAATATTCACTTTTCTGAGTACCCCCGGGATCACGGACGAGGAGGTTACGATTTTTGTCGCCGCCGTCGACGCCGTGAAAGTGCGCGAAGGCGCATTGATAACACCTGATGGCGAGCAGCTTTATGTCCACCGAGCTTCTATCGACGCTGCAGTCGATGCACTCGATCGACACGTGGTGCATGGCAGCCCGGTAATCATCGGATTACAATGGCTGGCGCTCAATCAGGGTCGCGTCGCTGAACTTCTGAGCTAGATCACCCGTTTTACCGCAGTGATTTCGCTCCCTGCCGCCTTGATACGCGGTATTGCTTCCGCGGCCGGTTCAAACGCAACCATCATGTGATGTGCGTTTGCGTGGATCAGGGTCTCGGGATCGCGAGCGATAGACACGTGACCTTTCCAGAACAACAGATCGCCACGGCGTAGACTCGCGAGCGACGACAATTTTCCGAGCGCCAGTTCCTGCATGTCGCTATCGCGTGGGCAAGCAATACCGGTGGCTTGGAGTGAGACTTGCACAAGGCCCGAGCAGTCGAGCCCGAGCGAGGTCTTGCCGCCCCACAAATAGGGCGTACCAAGAAATTGTTCGGCCACCGCGACAAAATCAGGCTGTCGCGCCTTGATTGGCGCCAGATAGACTTCCGGCACGTGCCATCCGGATACGGTCACAGCGAATCGCTCATCTTGCCGTGCGATTGCAAGCCGCGCTCCCATCGGCAGCGCAGCGATTGGAGGCAACCTAATGTCCGGTCCTGGGAACGCTAACGCACGCAGGACTGCAACCTTGTGGGTCGGGGCTGGGCCGCTTGGTACGAGTGAGTTGGCCGATAGCCAACCAACATAGCCGTCGGTTTCTAGCTGGCCCCAGGCCCAGCCGTCCTTAGTCGTTTCGTAAATCATCACCCGTTCGCCGAGCAGCGCTTCGCTGTCGAGCCTTGCGTCGTGCGATGGGGTGCGGCGCAGGGCAGTGACCGGTTCGATCACCTGGTGGCGGGTGCCTTCGACAAAGCGTTTAGCTTCGACCTGACCTTGCAAATATTTCGCCGCGATCTCGGGTCGAAAAGGATTTATGCGGGGGTCGAGAGCCACCATGGTCAGGAATAGCGAGCGCAGAGCAACGCATAAAGCGCGCGCGCCGTCTGACACTCGGCGCCTTCGGGACGTCCGGGCTTGGCCGTCGGCGTCCAGGCGAAGATATCAAAGTGAAGCCACGATTTTGTAGTGACGAAGCGACGCAAAAACAATGCAGCTGTGATGGCACCACCATGGCCACCGGTCGCAACGTTATTGAGATCGGCGACTTTTGAGTCAAGCATCGCCTCATAGGGCCGCCATAGCGGCATGCGCCAGAGTGGGTCGTTCTCGGCGGCGCCGGTCCGCACAAGTTCGTCAGCGAGTGCATCGTCATCAGTGAAAAATGGCGTCACCTCAGAACCGAGCGCAATGCGTGCAGCACCTGTGAGAGTGGCAAAATCGATGATCAATGCAGGCTTGTCTTCGTCGGCAAGTGTGAGCGCGTCGGCAAGGATCAGCCGGCCTTCCGCATCGGTATTGCCGATTTCGACCGAAATTCCCTTGCGCGAAACGTAGACATCGCGCGGGCGGAAACTGGTACCCGAGATCGAATTCTCCACTGCCGGAATTATAACGCGCAGCCTGACCTTCAAACCGCACGCCATGATCATATGAGCGAGGGCCAGCGCGGTTGCCGCCCCGCCCATATCCTTCTTCATATTGAGCATGCCGGTATCGGGCTTGATGTCGAGCCCGCCGGTGTCGAAGCAGACGCCTTTGCCGACAAGCGCAATTTTCGGATCGACGGCCTTGCCCCAGGAAATATCGATCAGCCGTGGTGATCGCGCCGAGCCGGTGCCGACCGCATGCACCAGCGGAAAATCCTTGGCGAGCGCGTCACCACTCGTGACCTGCACCTTGGCACTGTGCTGTTTGGCAAGTGCTCGGCTGGCCGCTTCCAGCTCGGCGGGCCCCATATCGTTGGACGGTGTGTTGATAAGATCACGGCAGAGCGTCACGCCCTCGACAATGCGGCTGAGATCGTTGCCGTCAACGCCTTCCGGAATCACAAGATGTACATTGCGCTTTTCTGCCTTGCGGTAGCGAACAAACTGATATGCACCGAGTGCAAAAGCCAGCGCAGCCAATCGCCCATCATGTGGTGCGTTCGCAAAACGATAGTTCCCCGGTGGCAGCAGGCCGGACAACTGTCCGGGCCGGAACCGGTCAACTTCGCTTTCCCCGGGTTCTTCGATCCCGAACAAGACGCCGGCAAGTTTCCCATCCGCGGCGGGTAGCAGCATTAGCCGACCCGATTTTGCCTCAAAGCCTGCGGCGACGACGAATGCACGTTCTCGCTCGCCGATCTCCCTGCGCACTGAATCGAAATTTCCGGCATGGACAAACCAGATCGGGATCGCCTGCGTTTTGCCGTCAATTGCAAAGACAGGATGCATGGCTACTCTGCCGCATCGCGGATGGATGGTTTGGAAGTATAGCCATCGCGTGTTTGCGGTAGCTTCCATCCGAGCATCTTGGAAGCGACCAGTGTGCGCAGCACTTGGGCGGTTCCCCCGCCGATAGTGAACATGCGCACGTCGCGAGCCATGCGCTCCATTGGCAATTCGCGCGAATATCCGCGCGCGCCGAAGATTTGCAACGCATCATTGACGGTTTTGATGGCAGTTTCGGACGCGAAAATCTTCGCTTGCGCTGCCAGCACCGGGTCGGGGAAAGCACTATTGTCGGGGCCGCGCGAGCGCGCAGCTTGATAGAGAATCAGGCGTGCGGCGGTAAGCTGCACCTGCATGTCGGCGAGCATCCATTGGAGGCCTTGGAACTCGCCGATCGGTCTCCCGAATTGTTCGCGTGTCTTCACCCAACCAAGCGCATGGTCGAGCGCGCCTGCAGCAATGCCCATGGCCACACTGCCGGCGCCGACGCGTTGGCTGTTATAGGCGTTCATTAGGTCCGCGAAACCCCGGTGGAAACCAGATGGCGGCATTACGGCCATGGTTGTTGGAACCTCCAGATCTTCGAAAATGATCTCGCCCTCCGGCATGCCACGTAGGCCCATGGTCTGCTCGCGCTTTCCCACACGCAGACCCTTCGATTCTTCGCGAACCGCAAGAAAGCCGCCGATTCCAAGTTCTTCGCCACGCTCGTCAAACACGCGGGCAAAGATCAAATGCAGACGCGAGACGCCCGCGCCGGTGATCCAGTGCTTCTTGCCGTTGATGACATAAACATCGCCGCGCTTGTCGGCTCGGGTGGTCATGGCCGTCGCGTCGGAGCCGGCCTCCGGCTCGGTGATACAGATCGCGGGCTTGTCGCCCTCAAGGACCAGTCGGGCTGCAAGCTTTTTTTGTTCATCGCTGCCATAGGTCATCACGGTCGATATCGCACCCATATTAGTTTCGACCACGACGCGCGCCGTCACAGTGCAGCATTTCGCCATCTCTTCGATTACCAGCACCGCGTCAAGGAAGGATCGCTCTTGGCCGCCGAAAACCTTCGGCATAGTCATGCCGAGAAAGCCTGCCTCTTTCAGCGCCATCACGATGTCCCAAGGATATTGCTCGTCGCGGTCAATGGCCGCAGCGCGGGGTCCTGCGACATCTCGGGCAAATGCGCGCGCGCGTGCTTGCAATGCGGTTTCGTCTTGGGAAATACCTAAGTCCATCGCAGCGATCATAGATCCGGTAAAGGCATGGCTCCGAAAAGCGGAAAAGATCATGCGCAATCTCGGCCAGTTTACAAGTTAACCAATCGTTAGGGTTAACGTTTTATTGCTCGGATATGCCGCTGAGAACCCATGCCGCGCATCTGCTCCCTTCGGTTGCCGTCGCGGTTGCCCTGGCGTTGTCGGCGGGGGGCTGCTCCAATATTGGCTCCCGAGATACGACCGGTTCGATAAACACCGCCAGTACGGCTCCGGCCAGTGAGGCTGAGTGGCAGCGCTCCCTCGATACCTTGGGAGCCCGTTATCGTGATAATCCAGGTGACACTGACGCAGCCATCGCGTACGCCCGCGCATTACGCGCGACCGGTCAACGTGCACAAGCAGTAGCCGTGCTCGAGCGGGCCTCAATCCGTAACCCGCGCAGCATGCCATTGCTCGGCGCTTACGGCCGCGCATTGGCTGAAGCCGGTCAGTACCAACAGGCGCTAGAGGCGCTCGATCGTGCACATACGCCCGACAACCCGGATTGGCGGATTCTGAATGTGCAGGGTACCGTGCTCGATCAGTTGGGCCATCACGCTGATGCGCAACGTCATTATGCTGCTGCACTCAAAATCGTCCCCGACGAGTCAACAGTACTCTCTAATCTTGGGTTGTCCTATCTGCTTACGAAGGATCTGAAAAACGCCGAACTGACACTACGGCGCGCGGCGGCGCAGCAGAATGCTAGCCCTAAAGTGCGTCAGAATCTCGCGCTAGTGGTCGGCCTGCGCGGTCATTTTGAAGAAGCGGAGAAAATTGCCAGCGCGGATCTGCCTGAGAATGAAGCTTCCGCCAACATCAGCTATCTGCGGCAGATGCTTGCGCGGCAGCGCGACTGGAAGAAGTTGGGCCGCGCCTATGTACCCGCGCCTGATGCCGGTTCCTGATAGCAACCACTGATGTCGCTTCAAGACCGGCGGGGCGATGCGCAGGCTCGTATACATCACGTCCGACAGCGTAATGCCTGTCGCGGCGATGTGGCTGAAGTCGGGGCTAGAGCCCGTGACGGGCGTGTAAGTATAAGCCCACCTCACTGAACCAGTGAGGAGCTCAGCATAGCCAAATCTGCAGGGATCGTGACGACCTCGCCGGCCGCACGTCGGGCGGCATTCGCGGTCGCGGCACCCCAAGCCACGGTGGCATGCCTGTTGCTATTTAGCGCTGGTTTGCGCCTGGCCACTGCGAGCACCGCTCTCGGCCAGATTGGCATTGAAATAAGCTGTGGAGTCACCGAGCGTAATACGGCGCTCACAATTGGGGGCGCAACTGTAGGATTCACGCTCGACGCCCTTGTAGACGACCACCAGGTCGGTCGAACCGGGGCCGACCACCTGCACGGTCTTGCTCATAAGGACGCGGCCGGCGCGATCAAGCGCCAACAGATTGGTGGCTCCAAATCCCTTGCCAGTAACAACCAGAACACCCCCACTCTGGAGTGTGGCATCGGCGATCAGCGGGTTTCCGATGACGATTGTCGCGACCCGATCTGGCAATTGCATGATGTTCGCTTGATCGACGTTTATTGTCACCGTATCTGTATCTGCTCGCGCAGGCATTATTCCAATCATGCCCACGGCCAGCACGACCGAAGGCCACAAACCGAAGTATTGCTTGCAGCGCCTCAACAGAATCGACATCGCGCTCTCCGACACTGTACGACCATTTGCAGTCAGGGCAGGCTGATTTCCCATCACTCAAGTTGACTGTAAAATGGTGAATGAAGTGCAAAGAATTGGCTCCCGGCACTATAAAACGAGGAAAATCAACGCTGGAAAGGATGCAGCATCTGCGTACCGAAAGAAACTCTTGGGGAAGCTCGTGTGATCGATGCCATAGGCGTCCGCTCTTTAACGTCCCAAACAGAAGATCGGATAAACAACCGCTTGCTCAGGTAGATAATAATAAAAATGTTGGGCCGCCGATGTATGCGATCTGTTTTCGGGGCGCTTGAGCAATATAAATGACATCAACGATTTCTTAACGCATTTTTCGGGTCATAATTTATAAACTTAAATAAATATCGGTTTCAGAAACGGAACAACTTCTCTGTGTTTTCAATCAAATTAACCTGCGCGCAACACGTAATCATTTACGTTCTCAAAATCACAGCGATTTGCGGACCATCCGACTGCTACTGAGACTGGCCCAGACAACTGAGCGTTGATCTAAGGAAATTCAATGAAGATCTTGTTTGTGCGCTTCGTGAAGGATGACGTGGCCGCCATAGCGATCGAATACGGTCTTATTGCCGCCGGTATTTCCATCGCGATTATCGCCGTCGTTAACGGTATCGGCACTAACTTGAATGCCAAATTCAACATAATCTCCACTCAACTGAAATAACTGAGCTTTGGCAAATTGATATCAGGCTCCGGCTGCCGCTGGAGTTTTTTGATTTTGGGGCGCAGGGCTTTAGGAGAGGTAGAGCCCAGGCGCTAACCGAACGGCAAGCATGCACAACCTAACCTAGCCCCGATGTGAGTTGTGTGTAGGAGCGAGTGGTCATGGTAACGGATGTAATTAGGCTTTTGTTGTTTCCTGCCCTGATGGCCTTTGCCGCATCAAGCGATCTCCTGACCATGACGATCTCCAACCGATTGTCGATGGCGCTCGCCGGCGGATTTTTTTTGCTCACGCTAATCACCGGAATGAGTCTTTACGCCTTCGGCATGCACCTCGCGGCTGCTGCGGTCGTATTGGTGATTGCATTCGTTTTCTTCTCGCAAGGCTGGATCGGTGGTGGCGATGCGAAGCTCGTTGCAGCGACAGTATTGTGGTTCGGTTTCGACTATCTGCTCGACTATCTGATTTACGCGTCGCTATTTGGCGGCGCCTTGACGCTGGCGATAATCCAGTTCCGCAAACTACCGCTGCCGGCGGTGCTTGCCCGCCAGACCTGGATTCTCCGCCTGCATGAAACCGGAGCGGGCGTACCCTACGGCATAGCGCTCGCCGCGGCGGCACTTGCCGTTTATCCTAAAACCGGCTGGATGCCTGGTTTCGGTCTCTGACATTCTATGTCGTTAGCGACGCAAGACGATATTAACTCGATTTAGATACCGCTCCTTAACCATACCTTGACCTTTAGCTGGTGAAATCCGGTTCAAGCGGCCGCATCGACGGCCATGTGGTTTTACGCGGCCGAGCCGGCCGTCCTGTCATGGTGAGAGCGAGCGTATGAAAGCCGCACGTGTCGTAGTACTGGTCGTTGCCGTAGCAGCAGGCGGTGTTGCTGCGTTGCTGGCCGGCAGATCCGAGAAGGCTCCTGAAGCAAAGGTGGAGCATTTCGACACCGTCGACATTCTGGTGGCCAAATCTGACATTCCCCGAGGCCAGAGCATTTCGGCCGCCGATGTCTTTTGGCAGGCATGGCCTGCAACTACAGCGGCGGGCAATTTCATTCGAAAGTCTGACCAGCCGAAGGCCCTCGATTCCCTCAGCGGCATGATTGCGCGGGCGCCGTTTGTCGCCGGCGAGCCGATTCGCGAAGCAAAACTGGTCAATGCCAAGGGCTCCGGCTTCATGGCCGCGATCCTTCCGTCGGGCATGCGCGCTGTTTCCACACAGATTTCGCCTGAAAACGGCGCAGGTGGTTTTATTCTACCGAATGACCGGGTCGACGTAATTATGACCCCTCGGGGCAACGCTGACAAAAGCAGCGGCAGCGAGACCATTCTCCGCAATATTCGCGTCCTGGCGATCGATCAGAACGTGGAAGAGAAGAATGGCCAGAAGGTCGTGGTCGGCAAGACCGCAACACTTGAGCTGTTGCCCAGTCAGGCTGAAACTCTAGCGCTGTCACAACAGATCGGCGCGTTGTCGCTGGCCCTGCGTAGCATCGCCGACGGCTCCAATGATTCAACGTCAGACGAGGCGGATTCGCGCCGCAGCATCAATATCGTCCGGTTTGGCGTGCGCACCACGACCACGCCGCGATGACCGATTGGGGGAAAGGGGACATGGCGAACAGGAAATTGACTCGTGCCGCGGCATTGGGGGCACTGATTGCCTTCACTGGACTGACGCCAAGTGCCCCGGCAATTACGGCAGAGTTGGCGGCGGGTACCCCTGTGATTCAAGTAGCAGCAAGCGAAGCAACTTCGCGCTTCATTCCACTCGGAATAGGCAAATCGGTTGCCATCGACTTGCCGGCCGATATCAAGGATGTACTGGTCGCGGATCCCAAGATCGCCAATGCAGTGATCCGCTCTTCCCGCCGCGTTTACATGATCGGGGTCGCTGTCGGGCAAACCAATATTTTCTTCTTTGACGCCGATGGCAAGCAGATTGCTGGCTTCGATATAGCGGTCAAGCGCGACCTCAACGGCATTCGCGCTGCTATCAAACAGACCTTGCCGGATGCTGACATCCACATTGAAGGCATCGGCGATGGCATCATGCTCTCCGGCAACGCATCGAGCGCTGCGGAGTCGCAGCAGGCGTATGATCTTGCCGCGCGAATAGTCGGCGATGGTGCCAAGGTGGTTAATGGAATTACCTTGCGCGGCCGTGATCAGGTCATGCTCAAGGTTACAGTCGCGGAAGTACAACGCGACGTGATCAAACAACTTGGCGTCGATCTGAGCGCAAACTTTACCTATGGTGCCACGGTGGTGAGCTTCAATAATGTTAATGCGTTCAGCGCATCGGGTTCGCCGAATCCAAGCTTTATCACTGGATATAAGCCACCGGTCACTACTGACCCACTGACCGGACTTACCGCGCCTCGTATCGGCGCCACGATCAGAGCCATGGAGCGCGCCGGCGTTGTTCGCACTTTGGCCGAACCGAATTTGACGGCCATCTCCGGTGAAACGGCGCATTTTCTCGTCGGCGGTGAATTCCCGTATCCGATCCCGGGCAATTGCGCGACGTGTCCACCATCTGTCGAATTTAAAAAATTCGGTGTAGGTCTGATCTTCACACCTGTGGTGTTGTCGGAAGGTCGAATCAGCCTCAAGGTGTTGACGGAAGTCTCGGAGCTGTCCCCTGAAAATCAAATTTCGCTTGCAGGAACCACCGTTCCGTCCCTCGTGGTGCGGCGAGCGGAAACCACTCTCGAGGTACCATCGGGTGGTGCAATCGCCATGGCCGGCATGATCAAGGAACAGACCAGACAGGCGATCAACGGATTGCCCGGCCTAATAAACGTGCCTGTTCTCGGAACGCTCTTCAGAAGCCGCGACTTCATCAACAACCAAACCGAGCTGATGATCCTCGTCACCCCCTATGTAGTGCGCGCGGTGGCGCAAAAGCAGCTGTCGCGGCCGGATGACGGATTCTCTAATCCGAACGATCCTCAGAGCATTTTCCTTGGCCAATTGAACCGCATCTACGGCGTCGCCGGTAAGGCCGATGTGCGGCCGACCGGTGAGTATCACGGCAAGTACGGATTCATCCTCGATTGAGCGGCGGAGACAAGGTGATGACGGCAATCCAGAAGACGCTGAAGGGCCGCGGTCGATCAGTGTTAAGGCTAATTGCAGCTGGTGGCATCGCGACTTCTTTAGCTGGGTGCTACCAAACGCAAGTTGCTCAGATCGAATATCCAGTGGACTATCGCCAACGCCACCCGATCGTAGTGCGGGAAGGCGTGCAAAGCGTCGAGGTCCTGGTTGGCCGCAATCGAGGCGGACTCACGCCGAGTCAGCGGGCCGACGTTCTTGCATTCGCGCAGACGTGGCGGCGCGAGGCGGGCAGCGGGATTATCATCGATGCGCCGCGCGGCGGGCCAACGGACCATGCCGCTACAGACGGCATACGCGAAATCCGTTCCATTCTTGCTGCCATCGGCGTGCCGTCCAATGCGATCTATGTGCGGCACTACCGCCCGACACGGTATGCGCTTGCCAGCATTAAGCTGAACTATTCGAGGCTGGTCGCGGAGGCAGGACCTTGCGGCCAGTGGCCGGCCGACCTCGGACCGTCCCTCAATTCCGGCGATATCTACAACCAGCCGTATTGGAATCTCGGGTGCGCCAGCCAACGCAATCTTGCGTCCATGGTCGAAAATCCTGCCGATCTGATACAGCCTCGCGGTGAAACACCGCCCTACTCGGCGCGCCGCTCGATTGTCATTGAGCATTACCGCAAGGGCGATAATCCCTCCGGGACGTATGCCGGCTATAACACAGGCAAAATCAGCGACGTCGGAAAATGATAAATCACGATCAAGCAATCCCAGCAGCAGGAACTATGCGGACAGCACTCTCGGCAACCGAGAGTACCGTCGACGTGCACATCGCACCAGCGCCACGCGTATCGATCCAGGCCTTTTGCGAGACGGTTGAATCCGCTGCCGCCGTCCAGGCCGCCGGAGAGGATCGGCGCCTTGCGAAAACGCATGTGAAAATTCAGATGGGCGGCATCACCGCCGCAACTGAAGCTTACCGCAGTTCGCCCACGCCGAACGTTATTTTGATCGAGACGGATACGCGCACCGATAGCATCCTTGGTGGACTCGATCAGTTGGCCGAGGTCTGCGACGCCGGTACTCGGGTGATCGTAATTGGCCGAGTCAACGACGTCACATTCTATCGTGAGCTGACGCGGCGTGGTGTAAGCGAATACGTCCTGACACCGGTCAGCACCATCGACATCGTGCGAGCGATCTGTAATCTGTTCTCTGCACCAGATGCTAAAGCGGTGGGTCGTATCATTGCCGTCGTAGGCGCCAAAGGCGGTGTTGGCGCTTCCACCGTGGCGCATAATATCGCGTGGGCCATCGGTCGCGATTTTGCGCTCGATTCCGTTATTGCAGATCTCGACCTCGCCTTCGGCACCGCTGGCCTCGACTACAACCAGGATCCTCCGCAGGGCATTGCTGACGCCGTTTTTTCACCCGATCGCGTTGATACCGCATTCATTGACCGCTTGCTGTCGAAATGCTCCGATCATCTAAGTCTGCTTGCAGCGCCGGCCACACTTGATCGTATCTATGATTTTGGCGCCGACGCCTTCGACACGACGCTCGATTCATTACGCAGCTCCATTCCTTGTGTGGTTCTCGATGTTCCGCATCAATGGACGGGATGGACCAAACGGATACTTGTAAGCGCTGACGATATTCGTGTGGTCGCCGGTCCCGACCTCGCGAATCTGCGCAATGCCAAGAACCTGATCGATGTACTGCGCACGTTACGGCCAAATGACCGACGCCCACATTACTGTCTGAATCAGGTTGGCGTGCCGAAACGGCCCGAAATTACGCCGGCGGACTTCGCAAAGGCACTGGAATGTGACCCGCTGTCGGTGATTCCGTTCGAACCGCAGCTTTTCGGGCCCGCTGCGAACAATGGCCAGATGATCGCCGAAGTGTCGGCCAGCCATAAAAGCACGGAAATGTTCCGCCAAATGGCGCAAGCGCTGACCGGCCGCGCGGAAGCAAAGCGCTCTCACGGCGGTCTGCTCTCACCATTTCTTTCCAAGCTGATGAAGCGAGCAGGCTGAAACCTGTCGGGAGTGTCTCGTCGTGTTCGGTAAGCGTGTCACAACTTCGGAAGCTCGCGCTCCTGGACCTCCACCGCATGCGCCGGCAGCGGTGGTTGCGCCGGTGCCAGCTGCAGTCGGACCATCGTCATCCCCGGGCCCAGCTATGGAAACCGGGCGGACACCGTTTCCGTCCGACGGGCTGGGGGCACCACTGGTGTCCGCGCCGGCCGCGAACCGAGGACCTGCACCTGTCAACAATGTGCCGTCCTCGGTCGATACACGGCAGTCAGAATCCTATTACGAGACCAAAGGCACCATTTTTGGGGCGCTAATCGAGGCGATCGATCTTGCTCAGCTGGCGCGGCTTAATGTCGACGCAGCGCGTGAAGAAATTCGTGATATAGTCAACGAAATTATCGCTATCAAAAGCATCGTGATGTCGATCGCCGAGCAGGAGGAACTGCTCGATGATATCTGCAACGACGTTCTCGGCAATGGTCCGCTCGAACCGCTGCTTGCACGCGACGACATCGCCGACATTATGGTGAATGGTTCCGGTACCATTTACATTGAAGTCCAGGGCAAGATTCAGAAGACAAGTATCCGTTTTCGGGACAATCAGCAGCTATTGAATATCTGCCAGCGCATTGTTAGCCAAATCGGACGCCGGGTCGACGAATCTTCCCCCATTTGCGACGCGCGCTTACCAGACGGCTCGCGCGTCAATGTTATCGTGCCGCCGCTTGCGATCGATGGGCCCGCGCTTACCATCCGAAAGTTCAAAAAGGACAAGCTGACGCTCGATCAGCTCGTCCGGTTTGGTACCATCACGCAGCAAGGCGCAGAAATCCTTCGCATTCTTGGCCGCTGCCGTGTCAACACCCTGATATCCGGTGGAACCGGATCAGGGAAAACCACCTTGCTCAACTGCCTCACCAAATTCATCGACGACGACGAGCGCGTAATCACTTGCGAAGACGCGGCGGAATTGCAGCTCCAACAGCCGCACGTGGTACGACTCGAAACACGCCCCCCCAATATCGAAGGCGAGGGTCAGGTTACCATGCGCGACCTGGTGCGCAACTGCCTGCGTATGCGGCCGGAACGTATCATCGTCGGCGAAGTGCGCGGACCCGAAGCCTTCGACCTGTTGCAGGCTATGAACACGGGTCACGATGGCTCGATGGGCACATTGCACGCCAACAATCCACGCGAAGCATTGTCGCGACTGGAGTCGATGATCACCATGGGCGGATTCACACTGCCATCTCGTACCATCCGCGAAATGATCTGCGCTTCAATCGACGTAGTCATCCAAGCCGCGCGGTTGCGCGATGGCTCACGCAAGATTACCCACATCACAGAAATCATGGGGATGGAAGGCGATGTTATCGTCACCCAAGATCTGTTCGTCTACGATATGGTCGGCGAGGATGCCAAAGGCAACATCGTCGGTCATCATCGCTCGACCGGCATCGGCCACCCGCGGTTCTGGGACCGCGCCCGCTATTTCGGCGAGGAAAAGCGCCTGGCCGCCGCCCTCGACGCGGCGGAGGCCACCAACGTAGCCATGCGGGCCTAAACGGAGGACGCCGTGCAAGCTATTGCCGTCTTCTTCCTGGCTGCGGCCGCCATCGGCGGAGTGGTTTATGTATTTGTCTATCCGATCCTGTCCGGCGAGCGCAAAGCCGAGCAGCGCATGCAGAGCGTCGCCAAGACCGAGCCGCTAACACGCGTAGCGCGCGGATCTCAGAAATCCCGCCGTGAAGCCATCGAATTGACGCTCAAGGAGATCGAGGAGCGCCACAAGAAAAAGAAAAGTGTGCTGCTCTCGGCTCGAATAGCGCAGGCCGGATTGTCATGGTCGAAGCGCCAATTCGCCATGATCTCGGCAGGCATAGGCCTGGGCATGTTTATCATCGGCCTCCTCTCTGGTGCCGGCCTGCTGGTCGCAACCGGGCTCGGCTTTGCAGGCGCTTTTGGTGTTCCACGTTGGCTGCTGTCCTATTTGAAAAAACGTCGCGAGAAGAAATTCTTGGAAGCGTTCCCGGACGCGGTCGATATCATTGTGCGCGGCATCAAAACCGGACTGCCGCTGCTCGATTGCATCAAAATGATCACAGCCGAGGCGCCCGAGCCACTCAAGTCAGAATTCCGCGTGATTATGGAAACGCAAGCCATCATGCCGCTGGGCGAGGCCTGCGCCAAACTGTACGAGCGGACGCCGCTGCCGGAGGCAAATTTCTTCGGAATTGTCGTCGCGATCCAACAGAAGGGCGGTGGCAATCTTTCCGAGGCGCTCGGAAATCTTTCGAAGGTGCTGCGTGACCGCAAAAAAATGAGGGCCAAGATCCAGGCGATGTCACAAGAGGCTAAAGCCTCTGCTGCCATCATCGGAGCACTGCCAATCGCCGTTATGATATTGGTCTATCTCACCAGCCCCCAGTACATTTCATTGCTGTTCACCAACTCGCTTGGCCACCTAATGCTGGCTGGGTCAGCGGTCTGGATGACTATTGGTGTGCTGGTGATGAAAAAAATGATCAATTTCGATTTCTAGGCGATCGCCCGATGATTGAAATACTGGTCAACGCACTCAATACCAAGACGCTCACGATGGTATTCGCTGCCGTAGCTGCGGTAGCCACAGTGCTGACGCTCGCGATGCCGTTAGTTTTTGCCAATCCGCTAGAGAAACGCATGCGCGCGGTGGCAATTGAACGTGAGAAAATTCGTCAGCGCGAACGGGAGCGCATGGCGCAGGAAAATCAGAAGATCAAATTAAGGCAATCACCGAAGCAGTATATCCAGACCATTGTCGATCAATTCAACCTCAGCAAGTGGGTCGGTCAGGAAGGCGCACGGCTGAAGCTTATACAGGCAGGCTACCGCGGTCAGGCGCCCTACGTGACCTACCTCTTTGCCCGGATGGTAACGCCCGTAGCGTGTGCTCTGTTCGCCGCGATCTATCTGTTTTTCGTGATCAAGCTTGATCAACCGGCCACGATCAAGATCGGTATCTGTATTGCTGCCGCGTATGTCGGGATGCAACTGCCGCTTCTATTGCTTAAGAATAAAATTCAGCATCGTCAGGTATCGATCAAACGTGCTTTCCCGGACACGCTCGACTTGCTACTGATCTGTGTTGAATCGGGCATGTCGATCGAGGCGGCCTTCAGAAAGGTGAGCGACGAGGTCGGCACCCAATCTGTAGCGTTAGCGGAAGAACTCACCCTGACCACAGCGGAATTATCCTATCTGCCAGATCGACGTCAAGCTTACGAGAACCTTGCCAAACGCACGGATCTCGATGGCGTGAAATCTGTCTGCATGGCCTTGCAGCAGGCCGAGCGTTACGGCACGCCGCTCGGCACGATGCTGCGAGTGATGGCGCAGGAAAATCGCGACATGCGCATGT
>DASWAK010000261.1:0-5481 GCA_036391175.1 Pseudolabrys sp. | reverse complement strand
TCTGGTTCGCGACCGCCGCCTGGGGGCATCTCGCTGGCGATGCAATCCCGTTTTATGGCTATGTCGCTATAGCGGGTGGCGTGTTGTTCTCGCTCTTACTTGGCGGTGGCCTGATGGCGCTTGTTTTTTACAGCAGCCGCCATGGCTACGACGACCTGAGCGGTGGCGACAAATAGCCACCTGCCGGGACACCTTAGAACGATCTATCGCACCCTATGTGGTGCGCGCTATGTATGCCCGCCGGCATCGATATTGGGAACGCCCATGAACAAAAGCCTCGTCCAGGAGCAATTCGGCAAGACTGCGGCCAGCTACCTAACCAGCACGCCGCATGCGCTCGGCAAGAGCCTCGAGCGTCTGGTCGCCCTCACCTCCCCGCAAAAGAGCTGGCATGGGCTTGATGTTGCTACCGGCGGCGGACATGTGGCGTACGCGTTCGCCTCGCATGTCGCCCGTATGTGGGCCACCGACATTACCCAGGAAATGCTCGATCTGGTCAGAGCGGAGGCGCAAAAGCGTGGCCTCTCCAACATTCGGGTCGCCTATGCCAAGGCTGAAGCGCTGCCCTTTGACGACGAAAGCTTCGATCTCGTCACCTGCCGTATCGCACCGCATCACTTTGACTCAATACCGGAATTTCTTGCAGAGGTGCGCCGCGTTCTGAAGCCGCAAGGTCTATTCGCGCTGGTGGACAATGTGGTGCCGCAGGGCACCGTCGGTGACTACATCAACGCCTTCGAACGTTTTCGTGATCCGAGCCACCTACGCGCCTGGACTATGGATGAGTGGCGCGTTGCTTTGAAGAAGCACGGTTTTGCCATCACGCATGAAGAGCAACTTTACAAGAAGATGGAATTCAAGAGCTGGGCCGGCCGTCACGATGATACGATGCAGGCGTTGCTGCGCGCGATGCTCGCGCAGGTCACGCCCGAGGTCAAAGCGGCCTTGGACCCACAGGGCACTGGGGCCGAGCTTACGTTTCGTCTTTGCGAAGGTCTATTCATCAACAGACGAGTCTGACCGAAGATCAAAACGTCGACGCCGATATGCATCAGCTCCGGCCCGGCGAACCGCGGTTCATCACGTAGGCGCAGAAGGTTACGTATGCCGTATCGCGTCAATGCCGACCTGCCGCCGCGTGTTCGACGTCATCTGCCCGAACATGCTCAGGATATCTACCGCGAGGCCTTCAATCACGCCTATGCGGCACACGTCGGAGAGCTCGAGCAGGAACAGCGCGCACATATGATCGCGTGGGCCGCAGTCAAACGCTCTTACGTCAAAACAGACGACGAGTGGGTTTCACGTTGAGGCCTTGCCAAGCAGTATCGCAACGCTGGCAGGCGTCCATCGCCTGCGCCCGTTGTGAGACGCCGGTATGGGACTACAAACGTCGCGAGCGCTCGCGTACGCCCGGTTGTATTCTTATGCATGCACCGATGATGGCTTGGTTAACGTGTTAGCTCGCGCATCGCTCGGTCGAGCCCATCAAGCGTGAGCGGATACATGCGTCCACCCATAAGCTGATGCACCATAGTAATCGAATGGGTATAGCCCCATTCTTTTTCCGGCAGCGGATTTAGCCACACACAAGCCGAATAGGCGCGTGTCACACGCTCGAGCCAGAGCCCGCCTGGCTCATCATTGTAGTGCTCGACTGAGCCTCCCTGCGCTGCAATCTCGTAAGGCGACATAGACGCATCGCCAACAAAAATCACCTTGTAGTCGTGGGGATAGGTGTGCAGCACATCCCAGGTCGGTGTGGTTGCCTGGAAGCGGCGGCGATTCTCCTTCCACACGCGCTCATAGAGACAATTATGGAAGTAAAAATACTCCATGTGCTTAAACTCTGAACGTGCGGCTGAGAACAATTCCTCAGTCGCCTTGATGTGCCAGTCCATCGAGCCGCCGATATCGAAAAACAGCAGCACCTTCGCCGCGTTGTGCCGCTCCGGGCGCATCAGGATGTCGAGGTAGCCCTTGTGCGCGGTGCCCTTGATGGTGCCGTCGAGATCAAGTTCTGCGGGTGCGCCAGTGCGCGCGAATTTGCGCAGGCGACGTAGCGCAAGCTTAATGTTGCGCGTGCCGAGCTCTACCTCGTCATCGAGATCCTTGAACTCTCGCTTGTCCCACACCTTGACCGCGCGAAAATTGCGATTGGCGTCCTGGCCGATGCGAATGCCTTCTGGGTTGTAGCCATAGGCACCGTAAGGCGACGTGCCGGCGGTGCCGATCCACTTCGAGCCGCCCTGGTGACGGCCTTTCTGTTCAGCCAATCGCTTGCGCAGCGTTTCCAGTAATTTGTCGAGACCGCCCATAGCCTCGATCTGCTTTTTCTCTTCCTCAGTCAGATATTCTTCGGCGAGCTTCTTCAACCATTCGGCTGGAATATCGGCTTCGATCGCGTTATCGAGCGTTTCTAGCCCCTTGAATACGTGACCGAACACGCGATCGAATTTGTCGAGATTGCGTTCGTCCTTCACGAGCGTCGCTCGTGACAGATAATAAAAGTTATCCACCCGGCGCGAGGCGAGGTCGGCGTCCATCGCCTGCATGAGCGTCAGATATTCGCGCAGCGTCACCGGCACGCCGGCTTGTTTCAGCTCTTGAAAGAAGGTGACAAACATCAGCCGGTCTTCCTTCGTTGTGCCCTCGTTAGCCGACACGAGGCATGGCCCCTAGCCAGGGAACCGTCAAGGCGATATCAAAGCGCAACAAAAAAACGCTGCTGGGGGGTCGTATGCCGCTGCGCGACCGCGCCCGGTGGGCGCTCTTGTCGATAGCGCCATTAAGTGCACCGGCGGTCTGGAATCTGGCTGGCGGTGGCCGCCGCGGTGCTCGCCGCGGTCCGCCTCTACGAGCAACGCCAGTGTCTACCCGCCGGCGATATTATGTCCGCCGCGTAATAGCATATCGATCGTCAGCCGATGTCGCGCACAAGCAGGCGTGGCCGCCTTGGGCCACCCTGCGATTTGTCCTAAGCTTAAGCGCACGACGTGGGCGCTTCGTCCCTTCAGTTTTGGAAAGTATTGCAATGACAATTGCCAATCGCGTGGGTGCCGGTTTTGCAACCGTCATGCTTGCCTGTGGAATCATTCTGCCGGCCAAGGCAGACGTCATGACAGAGCTGGTTCCCACCGGAAAACTGCGCGTGGCGATTGCGGTCGCCCCCGCACCTTCCGCGCTCTATGCAGTCAAAGACAGCACGACCGGCGAATACCGCGGCGTCACCGTAGAGTTAGGTTCGGCGATGGCAAAGAAACTCGGCGTACAGGTGGAATTCTTGCCACATCTTGCCTCCGGCGAGATTCAAATTTCGGCGGCGAGTGGCAAGTGGGATGTCACCTTTATGCCGGTTGACGAAGAACGCAAGAAATTCGTCGACTTCGGCAATGCTTATCATTTGCTGCAAAGCACATACCTGGTGGCACCCAGCTCGAAGCTCGCAAAAGTCGAGGACGCAAACGCGCCGGGAGTACGCATAGGCGGTGTCGCCAATACTGCAACCTTCCGCGCCGCCCAACGTACCGCCCCGAACGCAACTTTCGTTACAGTGCCCGGCGTTGATGCCGCGGTCGCCGCTATGAAGGCAGGCGAAATCGATTGCATTGCACTTTCGCGCGAATCGCTGTCCGGCCTCACCGCAAAAATCCCTGGCTCGCATGTCCTGGACGGCGGGTTCTTGAACTCATCAACCGCCGTGGCCGTGCCGAAAGACAAGCCGGAAGCTCTCGCATATGTCAGCCAGTTCGTCGAGGACGCCAAGGCTACCGGGTTGGTGCGTAAGGCTTTCGACGCCATGAATTTGAAGAACTCACAAGTAGCACCGGCTGGGATGAAACCATAAGCTCGACGTGCTATTCGAGCACGGGCGGCGGCATTCGCCGCCTTGAGTTTTTGGAGTCTGCTGATGGCCGATGCAGCTGCATTGAAAGAACTTGCTCCCACCGGAAAGCTTCGGCTTGCCATTGCCGTCGCGCCATCGCCATCCGCGCAATTCGCCATCAAAGATGGCGACAATTATCGCGGGGTCGCAGTCACATTGGGTCAGGCGCTTGCTGCAAAACTCGGCGTGCCCCTCGAGATTATCCCGCATCAAGCTTCGGGTGAAATCCAGAAGTCGGCATCTGCCAACCGCTGGGACGTGGCTTTTCTTCCCGTCGACGAAGAGCGCAAGAAATTCGTCGACTTCGGCAATGCCTATCATCTGCTGCAAAGCACTTTTTTGGTCGCGCCCGGCTCGAAATTACAATCGGTGAAGGACGCTGATGCCAAGGGTGTCGGCATTGGTGGCGTTGCTAATACCGCGACCTTCCGCGCGGCTAGGAAAGCGACCGCCAATGCAACCCACATCGATTTTGCCGGCGTCGATGCCGCGGTTGCCGCCATGCACGAGGGCAAAATCGAGGCGATTGCACTTTCGCGCGAATCTCTTGCTGGCCTGGTCGGCAAGATCGCCGGCTCCCGCATCCTCAGCGACGCATTTCTTAATTCCAGCACGGCCGTCTGCGTGCCCAAAGGAAAACCAGCGGCGCTCGCTTATGTGAGTGAGTTTATCGAGAATGCAAAGGCATCTGGCCTCGTGCGCAAGGCGCTGGATGAAATGGGGTTCAAGTCTTCGCAAGTCGCGCCGGCGGGGATGAAACCGTAGTGCGGCTACGCTTGCTTATCCGGTGTCGACACGACTAGCCCATCGAGTTCTTCGGTCACCTTGATCTGACACGACAGCCGCGAGTTCGGCCGCACATCGTAACCGAAGTCGAGCATGTCCTCCTCCATTGGCGAAGGGCCGCCGACCTTCTCGCGCCAGGCCTCGTCGATGTAGACGTGGCAGGTGGCACAAGCGCATGCACCGCCGCATTCCGCCTCGATGCCGGGAATATTGTTTCGGATCGCCGTTTCCATCACGGTCGAGCCGACCTCAGCTTCGACCGTGCGGGCCGTGCCGCTAGAGTCGGTATAGGTAATCTTGGGCATAAGGAAGGGTAGCAGGGAATGGCTGCGTCAGAGGTGATGCGGGGCTTCTATATAGTCATTCGCGCGAAGGCGCCATCCCTGTCATTGCATCTGCAATAGCGTGGCGATCTGCCCCCGGATCTCGTCAACCGCTTCTGCGAGTTGATTAATCGCGAGACTACATTTCCGCGGAGTCCGGCTCGCGGACAACTCTGTGGCTTCGGCCGCACGCGCGACTTGGCCGGCACCGATGCCGGCGGCCGACCCCTTCAGGGTGTGCGCAAGGATAGCAATTGCGGCCGGCTCGCTGCCGCGGATGCGCTGCATCAGCAGTTCGGCCTGGCGGTCGAAGAGCTGCAATACTTCCCGTTCCAGATTGCGGTCGTTAAACGTCATTCGGGCCAGATGTGCGCGGTCAAGCACTTCACTTTCAAGCGCCTCGCCTTCCCGTTCGAAAATTTTGACCGCTGTTTGCGCCATGTCGGCCTCCCGGTGTCGTTTGTCGCCGGCGAGTTTGACCTGAAC
>DASWAK010000260.1:0-3823 GCA_036391175.1 Pseudolabrys sp. | reverse complement strand
ATGCGCTTCCTGGATGCCGCCGGCATCATGAAGCGGCCGAAGCGCAATAATCCGGAGAAGGCAATCCCGCGGAAAGAGCGCAAGGCCAAGGAAGAAGAAGCGGCGAAAGCTGCCGGTGCTGCGCCCGCGGCCGAAGGCGGCGCCAAGCCGGCGGAAAAGCCAAAGGCAGAGAAGCCGGCCGAGGCTGAGCCGGCTCCGGCGGCGAGTTAAGGCTCGCCTCACCTCGCCGTGGCCGACCGAATCTGTGTTGCCCGCATCGGTGCCGCGCACGGCGTCCGCGGCGAGGTCAAGCTGTGGTCGTTCACGCAAGATCCGGTGGCTGTTGCAAGTTACGGACAGCTTGAAACGCAGGACGGCACGCGACGCTTCGAGATCAAAGCACTGCGCCCAGCGAAGGATCACTTCGTAGCGCGCATCACGGGCGTCGATGATCGCGACGCAGCGGAAAAGCTGCGCAATCTGGAGCTTTACATTCCGCGCGCGCGGCTGCCAGAGATTGACGAGGCCGATACCTTCTACCACGCCGACCTCATTGGCTTAGATGTGGTGACGTCCGACGGCGTGCAGATCGGCACCGTTCACGCGCTGCATAATTTCGGCGCCGGTGACATCATTGAGATCATCCCGGTCGGTGGTGGCGACGCCTTGATGTTACCGTTCAACGAAACGACGGTGCCGAAGATCAATATTGCGGGAAAGCAGATCGTGGTCGTATTGCCGGCCGAAATCGAAGCGCGGGATGAGTGAGTATGTGGCGCGCCAGTGTATTGACGATCTTTCCGGAGATGTTCCCGGGCCCGCTGGTGCAAAGCCTCGCGGGTAAGGCGCTCAGATCTGGAATCTGGTCGCTCGACACCGTCGATATCCGCGTGCACGCAACCGACAAGCATCGCACCGTCGATGACACTCCGGCAGGTGGCGGCCCTGGCATGGTAATGAAGGCAGATGTACTCGCGCGCGCGCTTGACGTTATTCCGCATGACACACGTCCGCGCCTGCTGATGAGCCCGCGCGGCGCGCGGCTTACGCAAAGTCGCCTCGCAGAACTCGCGCACGGCCTCGGCGCCGTGATGGTCTGCGCGCGCTTCGAGGGCGTCGACGAGCGGCTGATCAAGACCCGCGCATTGGAAGAAGTTTCACTCGGCGATTTCGTGCTCTCGGGAGGCGAGATCGCCGCGCTGGCGCTACTCGATGCCTGTGTACGACTCTTGCCCGGCGTCATGGGCAAGGAGGCATCCGCCGCCGAGGAGAGCTTTGCCGACGGCCTCCTCGAATACCCGCAATATACTCGGCCACCGGTTTTCGAGGGTGAGCCGATCCCCGAGGTGCTTACATCCGGCGACCACAACAAGATCAAGGCATGGCGGCAGGCCGAGGCTGAACGCCTGACTGCCGAGCGCCGCCCAGACCTTTGGGCGGCTTATCAGGCCCGCAAAGCACTCAAAAACCGACCGAAATCCAAAAGGTGACAAGCCACAATCTTTGGTCTAAAAGCCCGCCAACCCATTCAGACCAGGTCAAGGCCGCGCGCCGGTTGCTGGCGCTGCCGACGGAGAATTCGCGATGGACATCATCCAGCAGCTCGATAAAGAGCAGGTCGAAAAGCTCTCGGCCGGCAAGGAAATTCCCGACTTCCAGCCCGGCGACACAGTGCTGGTCAATGTGAAAGTGGTCGAGGGCGACAAGGCCCGTGTACAGGCCTACGAAGGCGTTTGCATCGGCCGCTCAGGTGGCGGGATCAACGAAAACTTCACCGTGCGTAAGATCTCGTACGGCGAAGGCGTCGAGCGCGTGTTCCCTCTCTATTCGCCGATGATCGACTCGATCAAGGTGGTGCGCCGCGGCAAGGTGCGCCGCGCCAAGCTGTATTACCTGCGCGGACTGCGCGGCAAGAAGGCGCGCATCTCAGAGGCGCAGGGAGCCACCGGGCCGGAAGGCGCAGAAGCGCAAGACTAACTGCGAGCTATCCGAGATGAATAAAGGGGTCGCATGCGGCCCCTTTTTTATGCGCGTTGCCTGCGTTGTCGAAGCCGGACCGATTGGCTATATAGCCCGCACGGTTTCCGGAGCTCAGCGAATTGTCATGGTCGACCACGCGCGATTACCGTGGCGGTTTTTCGGCCGGCTAACGGCAGTGCAAGCGGGACTTTGATCGCCCGGCCATGCCGGTCATTTGCAAGCCGCTTTCCCTCTCACTCTGAGCAAAAGTCAATCGAGTCATGAAACCACGTACGCTCTACGACAAGATCTGGGACGACCACCTGGTCGACGAACAGCCAGATGGAACCTGCCTGATCTATGTCGATCGTCACTTGGTGCACGAGGTCACCTCGCCGCAGGCCTTCGAGGGTCTGCGCGCCGCCGGCCGCAAGGTGCACGCGCCAAATAAGACACTGGCCGTGGTCGATCATAATGTGCCGACGACGGACCGCAGCAAGCCCAATCCGGACCCAGAAAGCGCAGAGCAGATCGCCGCACTGGCGAAGAACGCCAAGGATTTCGACATCGAATACTTCAACGAGTTCGACAAGCGCCAGGGCATTGTCCATATCATCGGCCCCGAGCAGGGCTTCACGTTGCCTGGCACCACGATCGTATGCGGCGATAGCCACACAGCGACGCACGGCGCCTTTGGCGCGCTCGCCTACGGCATCGGTACCTCGGAAGTCGAGCACGTGCTGGCGACGCAAACGCTGATTCAGAAGAAATCAAGGAACATGCGCGCGGTGGTGGACGGCAAGTTGCCCTCGGGCGTGACAGCCAAGGACATCATCCTCGCGATCATCGGAGAGATCGGCACCGCCGGTGGCACCGGCTATGCGTTGGAATATGCCGGCGAAACTATTCGCTCGATCTCAATGGAAGGGCGCATGACCGTTTGCAATATGTCCGTTGAAGGTGGCGCCAAGGCTGGCTTCATCGCGCCGGACGAGAAGGCTTACACATATCTCAAGGACAAGCCAAAAGCCCCTAAGGGCAAGGCTTGGGACGAGGCCATGCGCTATTGGGAGACATTGCGCTCCGACGATGGCGCACACTTCGACCGAGAGATCAAACTTGATGCAGCCAAGCTTCCACCGCTGGTGACGTGGGGCACCAGCCCCGAGCAGGTCATCACGGTCACCGGTCGCGTGCCGGTACCCTCCGAAATTTCCGACGACAAGAAGCGTATCGCTGCCGAACGTTCGCTAGGCTACATGGGCTTGAAAGGCGGCGAGAAGATCACCGACATCAAGCTCGACCGCGTGTTCATCGGCTCCTGCACCAATGCGCGTATCGAAGACTTGCGCGAGGTCGCACGAGTTGTCGAGGGTAAGCAGGTTAATGGCAACGTCAACGCCATGATCGTGCCGGGCTCAGGTTTAGTGAAAGCACAGGCGGAGGCCGAAGGCCTCGACAAGATCTTCAAGGCTGCCGGGTTCGACTGGCGCGAGCCGGGCTGTTCAATGTGCCTCGCCATGAACCCGGACAAATTGCAGCCAGGCGAGCGTTGCGCATCGACCTCGAATCGCAACTTCGAAGGGCGTCAGGGCTACAAGGGACGAACGCACCTTGTCTCGCCGGCAATGGCTGCCGCCGCCGCAATCGCAGGACACTTCGTCGACGTGCGGGAGTGGAAATAACGTCGCCCACGTTCAAGACATTTTCGGTGCATAGCGCAAACTTTGCCAAGTAAGGCGCAGGTCGCCTGCAACAACCGCTACTCCCACCAGCAACGCATCTGCGGCACGATTACCGGGCCACTGATGCGGTACTCGGTCACCAGCCACGAGCGACACTGCCGCACTGCATTCGGTCCGGGATAGACGCGCCGACGATAGAT
>DASWAK010000259.1:0-5842 GCA_036391175.1 Pseudolabrys sp. | reverse complement strand
CACGGGCCGCCCGGTCGGCGGCACGTTTTTCAATTTCATCCTGCTTGGCTATGGAATTCCCGCAGTGCTTGCGGCTATTCTCGCCCTCATCGCGCGCAACAGCCGGTCGCTCGCGTATCGCGTGATCGCCGCGGCGGCCGCCGTCGGTCTGGCGGTGATGTATCTTGGGCTGGAGGTTCGCACACTATTTCACGGTGCCGTTCTCACAGATGGCGTGACCAGCGATGCGGAGCAATACACCTATTCCGCGGTGTGGCTCATTTTTGGCGTGCTACTTCTGGTAGCGGGATTCCTGCTGCGCTCGCAGCCAGCACGCCTAGCATCCGCCGCGGTGGTGGCGCTCACGATTGCTAAAGTCTTCCTCGTCGATATGGCGGGGCTGACCGGCATTTTCCGCGCGCTTTCGTTCATCGGACTTGGCGCGGTGCTAGTTGGAATTGGCTGGCTCTATCAGCGCATGCTGTTCCCGAGAAGCGGCACAGTGCCGGCCAACACCGGCAAAGGGTAATCGATCACGCGCGCACCGCCTGTTCGTAATCCGAGATGGCACGATCGAGGTCGCCCTTAATCAGCGGAAATTTATTGCAACGCGCGATCGGATGTTCGGACGGCCAGACTATCAGCTCAAGAAGGAGATGGAGCGGCGTCTCACGCAACTCCTAGCAATGGGCCGATAAGGGGATGTCCGTTCTGCGCTGCCTGAAAAAGCAACCAAATCGCGAAGCAGCGCGCCCGCGAAGCCAAAATAATCCTGAAGGGGGGGCAGGGTGGTGATTGGTCCGGTGCGGCGTTACTGCGATATCTTTTCTAAAAAGGGCCGCATAATAGCGGCGATTTCATCGACCGCTTCATCCAACGCGAAGTGACCAGCTTCGAGGACATGAACGTCAGCGCCCGGAACTTCACGCTTGTACGCCTCGGCCTCTAGCAAAGCGAAACTGGGATCGTACTTGCCCCAAACCACCAGCAAGGGCGGTTTGTACTTGCGCAGATAATCCTGCCAAGCCGGATACGCTGCAACATTGGTTCGGTAGTCGTAGAATAGTTCGGTTTGGATTTGAGCTATTCCCGGTTTGCTCAGATGCGCAAATTCATCCTCCCAAAGATCCGGACTGTACCGCTCCGGGTGCGGTGAGCTTCCAATGTGCCTCGCCTTCGCTCCTTGAAGAGCGGTTAGGCGCTGCCGGAACTGATCTTCATATTTGGCGCGGTCGGCCCAGAACGCCCGCGGTCCGGCCCAGCGCTTTTCATCAAGGCCGTCATTATGGGCGACCGCATTCTGAACGACGATCGCGGTTATGCGTTCGGGATGAGCAAGCGCTAAACGAAATCCGATTGGCCCGCCGTAGTCGTTCACATACAGTGCATACTTTTTTAGACCCAGAGTCTGGGTGAATTTGTCGATAAAGTTCGTAATATTATCGAACGTGTAGCTGAATTTTTCTGGCGGCGGCGCATCGGAATGACCGAACCCGGGGTAATCCGGAGCCACCAAATGATATCGGTCCGCCAGTAACGGAATAAGCGTATCGAACTCGCGCGAAGATGAAGGAAAACCGTGTAGCAGTAGAATTGTCGGTGCCGATGCCGGCCCCGCCTCGCGATAGAAAATCTTCACTCCATTAACATCGACGTACTTATGGACCGTGGTGGCATTGGTCACTGGCACCGTTGCCGCTACCGCTACGGCGCCAAGCCCTGCCAAGACCGTAAGAGCGATCACAACTCTTGCGACCATCCACGCGACTCTAAATTGACGCGCCATACATTGCTTCCCCTGATACCTGCTTACCGGATGAGTCAAATTTCATCGCCTCACATGCGCGACTGCAGACTCCGTTGAGGTTCGCCTCATAAAAAATAACCAGTTCGTTCGCCGCGGAATCCCAAACAATATGATCTAGCGTAAATTCGATCTTTGCGATCTTTTTAGCAGCAAGTTGCCAATATCGCGACAGCGCCTCCTTTCCCTTCACGATTGGGTTGCCGACAAAATTAGCAGCCTTGGGACTTACGAATCTCGCATCCTCGGTGTAATGCTCCAGCACTGCATTCACATCTTTCCTGTTCCAGGCAGAATCCAGTTCAGCGCAAATTCGTTCGCCTCAAATCGGTTCATGCGAGCTCCTATCCGTATAGACCCACAGCATTAATAACGGCGGCGCCGAAGTGTTCAGCGTTCGCGACTTGCCGGCCTGAATAACAACGAACGAAATGACATGCATGAAGAAAACCATCGGCCCAGCGTGAGCTTTTCTTGAGATATTCTTGAGATTTGCAAAGCCGTAGGTAGATCAAATGCTTAGCGTGCAGCGGCAACCACGTGGGCCTAGAATCAACATCCCAAGACTAATCCAAGCCAGCGCGGCGGAATGCTTCCAGATAGTGCTCTCGCTCGGCATCCTGCTGAATAGGCCTTGGCTCGCGATCTAGGCGAGTGAGATGTTGGGCTGTGCGCGACGTAGCGCGCCACTGCTCCGCTATCGGCAGGAGGTATTGCACGAGCGGTGAGCTGACATCGCGGCTAACCGCCGTCATGTCCGCTTTTGACCAAAGCGAGCATCAGCCACACCGCGGCGGCAACCTATCGCACCACCCGTGGCGTTGCTATTGTCTGGCCACCTTCGAATATCGAGCCGCGGTAACCCATGTACCAGCCCGACCATCACCGCGTCGACAATTTGTCGCTGATGCATGCGCTTATGCGGGCCAGGCCTTTTGTGGCGCTCGTATCGGAAAGTGCAGAAGCCCTCTATGCTACGCATCTGCCGACCGTCCTCAAAGACGATGGACCGTATGGAGTTGTCGAATTCCATTTCGCCCGCGCCAACCCGCACTGGAAGTATCTCGCTGAGCGCAATGAAGCGTTGATGATCTTCCAAGGAGCTGAGGGATACATCACACCCAACTGGTATCCGTCAAAAGCCGAGCACGCGAAAGTTGTGCCGACATGGAATTATGCAGTCGTGCATGCCTATGGCCGACCCGAGGTGATGCAGGACGCGGACTGGTTACGGCGCCACGTCGCCGAACTAACCGCTCAGCAGGAGAGCAGCGAAGTTAAGCCATGGGCGCTGACGGATGCGCCCGAGACCTTCATCGAGGGGATGTTGCGTGGCATCATCGGATTTCGCTTAGCCATCACGCGCCTCGAGGGTAAGTGGAAGATGAGCCAAAACCGCGAGATGAAGGATCGCGATGGTGTCGTACGAGGTCTGGAGAAGCGAGGAGCGGGTGACGATCTTGAGATGGCCGAAATCATCTTGCGTCAAGTCAAGCCGCATAGTTGACAAATTGCCCAATGCGCGTGTGCGCGGGGCCTACTTTCCGCGCTAAGAGCGGATATCAGCACGGGTGGCGGAAAACGCCACCCGTGCGAACAACGAACAACTCGAAATCACTCACCAGGGGGTTAATAGCCTGCGCCGGCGACTGGCATCGGGGCAGGTTTAGTTACCGTACCACCGCCACCTTCGGAGCGATGATCGCGCATAATCGGTGGTTTGCGATGATCGCGCACCTCGACAGGCCCGTCATAAGCGTTTCCGCCCGGGCGATGATCTCGAACAACGGTATCACCACCAGGAGGCGCCGCCGCAGGAGGTGGGGTGCCGGGCGGATTGGTAGCGACAGGCGGTTTGCCCGTGATGCCACCAGTCCCGGTGGTGTTACCCGCACCTTTATCCTTGCACGTGCTGTCCTTGCACTTGTGCTTGTCCTTGTCGGCGTATTTGTCCTTGTGCTTGTCCTTATCGTTATCTTTATGATCGGATTTGCGACTGGAGCTATTGTAGCTCATTGGGCTTTGCTTGCTGGAGCTATTGTAGCTCATCGAGCTTTGCTTGCTGGAGCCACCCCCGCCCTTGGCAAGCGCGCCGTCCGTGGCGGTGAGTATCCAGAGTCCCGCCGTCAGCGTCAAAATCAGGCGGAAGGTCTTCGTGAGACTAGCCATAAGACACCTTTTGATCGTAGGCAGGCACCGCAAACCTGCGATTGGGTTACGAATTCGCCTCCGCGGGATCGAGGCGACAAGTTGCCAGCGGTGCCGCCGCAAGATCGCGGCTACCTGAATTTCATCACGCTGCTTCCGTCACAGTGGATTCCGGATGAGCCAAGCGCGGTCGTGCAATAACGCCCAACGAAATGACGTGCATGATGACGGGCCTATTTCAGAAATACGTAGATCGCCGTGTAGGGAACGCGCAGTTCCTGACCGGCACGGGCCTCGTCGCAGCCGTCACCGGGCGCGGTGCCACCGATCGTTTCCATGCGGACGATCGCCTGCGCCTCAGTGAACGCGCCCGATCCCTCGTACGACTTGGCGTCGAGCAGAAGCCAAGGAACTGCCTTGTCGACTGGCGCCGGCATGCTCGTCTTGACCACGCCGACCACCTTGCCGCCGTCGAGACCTTCCCAGGTCGGCCCGGCATAGTGTTTGCCGACGAGCTTGTTTTGCGGATCGTACAGCTGTGCGTCCGGTCCCCTGAGGACCCAGCCGATGGCGCCCGCCGGATTGCGGGTGCAGGAATAGACTTGCACGCCCGTCGCCGACACCACGCGAAAGATCGACAGTTTGTCTGGATTGAGCGCTGCCGGCACCTCGACCACGCCATCCTTAGCGCTGGCACCGTCCGCGGCGGCCAGCAGAAGGGTTCCGGCCGCGAGCGTCGCGGCGAGACGGGTCAAACTGACGAAGATCGCAAATATGGTCATCGGTCACTCCTGTTGCGGCCCACGAAGGCGCAGCGAGGAAAATGACGGCGCCACGCTACAGAAGTATTTCAGCTATCGGTAATAGCGTTACATCTGTAATCCGCCGGGGGACCGCAGGCAGCGCGCCAGCGCCGCCGCCAATTCGGTGCTGGCCAGGGGCCGGCGCAGCACGTCGGAAATTCCGGCGTCCGCCAACGCCTCCACGCCGAGATCGATCGTGGAGGAAGTGGCAAGCAGAATGGGCCGCCGCGGCGCGATCTTGTGCAGCGCGCGAGTCAAATCAAGCCCAACTGAAGTTTGCGAGGCGTGGCTGACCAGGATGATGTCAAATCGGTTGGGTGCCGAACGGCACGCCGCGATTGCATCGGCCGGGCGTTCGAACCCCACCGGTTCGTACCCCAGCGCGGCCAGCATCTCTTCATTATACAGCAGCCTTTCCCGTTCGCTCTCGACAACGAGCACCGTCTCGCCGCGCCCGAGCGGCAGCACCGCAGGGCCGACCACTGCGGTGCTGTCTGCCGCCACCGCGGGAAGCCACACCTCGAAGCGACTTCCGTGCTCCGGTTTGCTCTGCACGTTCATCGCTCCGCCGTGGTCACGAACGATCTCGTGCACGGTTGCAAGTCCTAATCCGGTCCCCGTTGAGCGGGTCGTGAAGAACGGCTCGAACAATCGTCGCGCCACACTTTCGTCGAAGCCGCACCCGCTGTCGATGACGGCTAGGCACACATAGGGGCCTGGCACGAGCTCGCCGTGGCTCATCGGGAGGAAGGCGGCAACTTCTTTCTGCTCCGCAGTGATGCGGATCGATCCGCTGCGCGGCATCGCTTGTGCCGCGTTCGTGCATAGATTGAGGATGACCTGCTGCAGCTGCGCCGGCTCGCCGGATACTGCGACGTCAATCGGGACGTCATCGATAATGAGTTCGACGCCGGGGGGGAGCGAGGCACGCAGCAATGAGGCTGCCTCCTCGAGTAAAGTGCGCACCTGCACCGGCCGAGCACGCGCGTCACGCTGTCGCCCGAAGGTGAGGATGCTGTCAATTAGATCGCGCCCACGCTCGGCAGCCCGCCTTATCTCGTCGATATGCTGTGCCAGCTTGGTTCCGCGCGTGAGCTGTGGTTCGACT